>NZ_JAYXIH010000032.1:0-50395 GCF_036016755.1 Aurantimonas sp. A3-2-R12
CGGCGCATTCACACCCGCTACGATCGTTGCGCCCACACCTTCTTCTCGGCCATCTGCATCGCAGCCGCCGTCATCTTCTGGCTCTGATCAATGAGTCCTGAGCCTAGGCGCCGGGCGATAGAGCCGACGCGGGTAGAAAACTCTTGACGAGTCTCGCCACGTCCAGTTCCGACGACCGCGTCTTGGTCACCGTCGCCCTGACGCGCGCATGCACATCGCGGCTGATCTCCGCCGCCGAGAAGACGATCACCGCAGTCTGTTCGGGTAGATCCGGCAGCAGATCGAGCCCCGATCCGTCGGGCAGCGCGACATCGAGGATGACGACGTCGAACTGGCTGTGGGCAAGAATCTGCCGAGCCTCGGTCAAGGAGCGCGCTGACGCGATCGAGACATCCGCCCCCAATCCCACCGACATGATGTGGAGAACGCTTTCGTCATCCTCTACATGCAAGATTCGCGGCCGGAGATCGCCGGTCTCCTGCTGAAGCTCGAGATCCCTCGACGGGGCAACGAATTCCGCCAGATCGACGTAGAACGCGGTCCCCGCGTCCAACTGTGTGTCAAAGCCAATCGTGCCATCGAGCTTTTCCACAATGGCCTTGGCGATGCTGAGGCCGAGGCCGGTGCCACCTTTCTCCCGTGTATCGGAGGCATCCGCCTGTTCGAACTTGCCGAAAATCCGCTCCCGAAACGCGTCCTCGATGCCCGGTCCCGTGTCGATCACCGAAAGGCGCAGCCGGCCGCCCTCGCGTCGCCCGATCTTCACCGTGACCGTTGCTCCGACCGCAGAAAATTTGATCGCGTTCGACAGAAGGTTGGCAAGCACCTGATGCAGGCGGTTGGGGTCGATGTTCGCCTGCGCGCGCGGAGCGTCGTCGATCAGTACGGTCTGGATCTGTCGCTCGGGGAGATAGTTGGCACTGGCGCTGATGGCGCCCTCGATCAAGTCACGAAGGGGCGTGGGCCTCAGATCGAACTGCATCTTCCCCGATTCGATCTTCTCCATGTCGAGAATGTCGTTGATCAGCAGCACCAAACGTTCGCTGTTATCGTGCGCGATCTCGACCAGGCGGGCGGCCTTGGCCGGCAGTTCCCCCGCCATGCCGGCGGCGACGAGGCCAAGCGAGCCGCGGATCGAGGTCAAAGGCGTGCGCAACTCGTGGCTGACGGTCGCGATGAATTCGGCCTTGACCTGAGCCGCGCGCTTCATCTCGGTGATGTCGCGATTGTAGGTGATGATTCCGACGACGCGGCCTTGTTCATTCCTGAGAGGGACCTTGAGCGTCGAAAGCCAGCCGGTCGTTCCGTTCGGCAATAGCGTCTCCTGGTCGACGCGCTCGGGTTTGCCGCGCTTCAACATGGCGGCTTCGTCCTGCCGGAATTTTTCCGCCAGGTCGGCTGGATAGAAGTCGAAGTCGGATTTGCCGATCAGGCCTTCCGCGGTGTCCGCCCGCATCAGCGTCGCCGTGGCCGGGTTGGCGACGACGAACCGGCCCTCCATATCCTTCACGTTGAGGCAGTCGGGCAGTTCACGCACCATCGCCCGGTAGATCAGGTTGGAGGTCAACAGGTCGCGCCGCCGCGCCTGCCATTGCAACACGACGGTCATCAGTACCGTACTGACGAAGGTGAGCGCGACGAGCGGAAATCCGGTGCTTGCGAGAAGCGCCATGCGCATGTCCGCCGGGACGGCGACATAGGCGAGCAGTCGGGAAAACGCGACCACGAGCGCGAAGATCAGGATAAGGCTGGTCGTCTTGGGCCGAGACCGCGTCCACCAGAAACCGGCAAGCCCGACAAGGCAAGCGATCAGCAGATCAAGAACGCCCGCTGGCACGCCCGCGCCGCCAAGATGCAGACGGTAGATCAGGGTTGCCGTCCCGGCGACGGCCACTGCCGGCAGACCGCCGAAGAAGGCCGCGGCGGCCACCAACGGTGCGCGCAGGTCGATGACAAACCCCGGGAACAGCGGTTGCGCCGTCGCCATCGACACGATGGCGCCGCCGCCCATGATGAGCCCCAGGAGCAGGGGCTGGAGCCGCACCGACAGCCGCCCCGTCCACTCGCTGATGAAGTCCCACAGTACGACCAGGATCGCAACGAGCGCGAGGTTCGCAAAAAGGGATTGCCAAAGCGATGCCATGCCTTTTGCTAGCAGGTTACGATTAAACGGACATTACCGGCGCCACAGGCACAGTCAGTTTCCGAAAGTTCTATAATTTCCGAAATAAACTCCGGTCGCCATTCGTCAGTAAATCATCGTATTACAAGAAAGGCATATCGGACGATATCCACGGACTTGCCGCGTGGCGGCGCGGCATTTCGAGACGAGTGCCAACGCCGGACATCGGGGGGCTTACCTGGAAGGCGGGGGAGGGGCGTGTGGGGGTCCGCCGCACAATCACCCAATCGCCCATCGTGGTCATGGCCGTACGCCGGCCTCCGCGGTGCGGCACATCGGAACTGACTAACGTCACTGGCTATATTTCTATTATCTTATAATATATCATCTTAGATTATAGACTATATATTAGATAAATACGATATTAATATATATATCCTATAAATTTGCATTATTTATATTTGTAAATTGGTATATTACCATGAGTAAAATATACATGTTCCGAAATTGCTGTAATCGCCAGCTAGACGTCATCAAACGGTCATAGATGAGTGTGTGTTGCGAAGGCCGACCCGGCATCGGCCTGGCGAGGCACCGCAATCAACCTGGAGATTAAGACCATGCGCAAGTTTCTCGCTACTGCGGCGCTCGCCGCCGTTCTTGCTCTGCCGGCAGTTGCCGGCTTCGCGCAGGACGGCCAGAAGGCCGGCGGCGACGATATGGGCAAGATGATGCAGGGCCAAGCTGACATGCAGGAGCAGACGATGTCCATGCAAGAGGGCGTTGCCCCAACGCAAAGCTCGCAAGGCTACATGGATGCCATGCAGCGTATGCAGGAGCAGATGGGAGCCATCCAGATGTCCGGGGATGCCGATACCGATTTTGCGAAGATGATGATCCCCCACCATCAAAGCGCGATCGAGATGGCGAAGGTCGAGCTGGAGAACGGCAAGGACGAGGAATTGAAGGCGCTAGCTCAGAAGATGATCGATGATCAAGAGAAGGAAATCGAGCAGCTACAGACTTGGCTGGAAAAGAACGAGAAGAAATAACGCCGGACTCGTTAGGGCAGCTGGGCGAAAGCCCGGCTGCCAGTTGATCATATGGCTACACCCCGCTCTGCCAGACTTTCACTGCCTCGATGGGCCAGAGCAGCATCAGGACGTTGAGCGTGAGATTGTCCCGGATCATCCATCCGGTGAACAGCTCGAAGGTGACGGCGATCAGGACCGTCAGCCAGACCGGCAGCCGGCCGGCCAGCCAGAAGCCGAGCACCATGAAGCCGAGATCGTTGACCGAATTGACGATGCTGTCGCCGAAATAGTCGAGCGAGATCGTCGCCTCGCGGTAGTGCTGGATCACCCTGTCGGTGTTCTCGGCGATCTCCCAGGCGCTTTCGACGATGAGTGCCAGGACGAGCCGGGCGCCGAGCGACCAGCGCCGCAAAACCAGCCATCCAAGCCCGAAAAAGATGAAGCCGTGGATGACGTGCGAGGGCGAATACCAGTCCGACAGATGCTGGGAGTTTTCCGAGCTTTGCACCACGCCGTGCCAGAGCTTGACCGTGCCGCAGGTGCAGATCGGTTCGCGGCCCATGGCGTAGAGGACAAGCGCCGCCAGCGCGACGATGACGAGCCCGATCAGGGCGTGCCACCGGGAATATCCGGCGGTCGAGACGGTCGTTTGCGGCATGGCCTATCCTCGACACGAAGAGGCCGGCGCGTCCCGCCGGCCTCATGTCCTATATCGTCGCAGGCTTGCGCCTACTGTTCCTCGGTGATCCGCCCGTCGGTGGCGGGATCATAGGCGGCGTTGTCCCGGCCAAGATACTGCGCCACCACCTCGTCGAGCGCCGGGCCGAAATCATAGGCCTCCATCCCCTTGTCGGCGAAGATCTTGTAGCCGTCGCCGCCGCCGCGCATGAAGTCGTTGGAGACGAAGAGATAGGTCTTCTCCGGGTCGAGCGGCACGAAGCCATCACCCTCCTTGACCGCGACCGACGTCACCCGGTCCTCGCCCGGCGTGCCGGCTTTCGACCAGGTGAACTTCAGACCAGCCACCTGTGGGAACCGGCCGCCGCCTTCCTCGACCTCGGAGACACCGTTCTCCAGTGCCGCCTTGAGGTCGGCGCCGGTCAGCTTGAAGGTCGCCAGCGTGTTCTGGAACGGTAAGACGGTCAGCACTTCGCCCATGGTGATCTCACCGGAATCGATCGAGGCGCGCAGGCCGCCGCCATTGGTGATGGCGATCTGGGTGCCCTGGTCCCTGACCCGGTCGAGCATCGCCTCGGCGACAAGGTTGCCCATCTGGCATTCGCCCGCCCGGCAGGTGTCGCGACCGCCGTCGATCGGGCGGGCCGTGCGGGCGACGACCTTCTGGCGGATTTCCTCCAGCGGTTTGGCCAATTCCGCGATCCGGTCCTTCAGCGCGCTGTCCTCGACCACCGCGCCATCCATGATGATCGGTTCGCCCGAAGCCGCAGTGACGACACCGGAATCGTCAAAGGTGACCTCAAGTTGGCCGAGATATTTGCCATAGGCATAGGCCTGGACGATGGCCACATCGCCCTCGGGCCCCTTGATCATGGTCGGGTAGGGGCCCTTGGCCTTCTTGTCGGTGTTCGACAACAGCGTGTTGGTGTGGCCGCCGACGATGACGTCGATGCCGGGTACTTCGGCCGCGACGCGCTGGTCGACCGCGTAGCCGGAATGGCTGAGCACGACGATCTTGGTGACGCCCTCGCCGGTCAATTTTTCGACCTCGCGTTTCAAGGCCGCCACCGGATCGGCGAAACTGACGTTCGGGCCGGGGCTCGACAATTCGGCCGTGTCGGCCGGCGTGATGCCGATCAGGCCGATCCTTTCGCCGTCCTTCTCGATCACCGTCGAGGATTTCAGCGCGTCGGCGAGTTCCGGCTCCTTGGAAATATCCGCATTGGCGAGCAGGATCGGGAAGTCGATCGCCTCCATGAAGGCGCGCAGCACCTTTGGCCCGTCGTCGAACTCGTGATTGCCGACCGTCATCGCCTCGTAGCCGAGCGTGTTCATCAGCTCGGCCGCCGCCTTGCCCTTGTATTTGGTATAGAACAGCGAGCCTTGGAACTGGTCGCCGCCGTCGACGAGAATCGAATTCGCCGCCGCTTCCCGCGCGGCCTTGATGCCGGTCGCGAGCCGCGCCGAGCCACCGAAACAGGCGTTCTCGGCGGCGTCCTTCTCGCCGCAGCCCGAATCGTATTTGTTGATCGGCTCGATGCGGCTGTGAAAATCATTGGTGTGCAGGATCGTCAGTCTGTACTCGGCGAGCGCGGCGCCGCCACTCGCGGCGGTCAGCGCCAGTGCGGCGGCGGAAGCGAAAAGCAGTCGCATGTCAGATCCTTCCCATCATGGCGGGGCGCCAGGGTCGGCGGCGATGCCATCTCCCGGCGGGCGTTGGTCGCGTGACAGCTCGATCATAAGCGCGGCTGGCGACGCTTTGCTAGTGTCTTTCCCCGCGTCGCCGGCGCCACTCCGGACGTCAGTCACCGATCGTTGATTGACGGATCAATCAATCGATCTATGCTGCCGGCCATGAACCAATGGACCCGCATCCGGCCCGCCGCGACAGGCCTCGAGGCCGCCCGCCGCGAGGCGCTGATCACCGCAGCCATTGCTGCCATCGAGGAAGCCGGCTCGATGGAGGCCACCACCATGGCGCAGATCGCCGCCCGCGCCTCGGTGTCGCCGGCGCTGGTGCATCATTATTTCGGCGCCAAGGACGATTTGATGATCGCCGCGATGCGCCATCTGCTGTTCGGCTTTCGCGATGGCCTCACCCGCCGGCTCACTGCTGCCGGCACACCCCGCGAGCGGGTCAGCGCCGTCATCGAAGGCTGCTTCGATCCCAGCCAGTTTTCCCGCGAGGCCATCGCCGCCTGGCTGGTCTTCTACCTCTACGCCCGCCGCTCGTCCGAGGCGGCGCGGCTATTGCGGCTGTATTTCCGCCGGCTGGAGACCAATCTGATCTCCGGCCTCGCACCGCTCCTCGGCGCCGATGCGGCCATCCCGGTCGCCGCGGCGACCGGCGCGATGATCGACGGCGTCTGGCTGCGCCAGGCGCTGACCCCGCTCACCGCCCCCGACGGACCTGCGGCCGTCCGGATGGTTGAACGCTACATCGACGCGGAGATCGGCACATGAAAGTCATCGAGGAAGCCGACTACGTCGTTGTCGGCTCGGGTTCGGCCGGCTCGGCGCTGGCCTACCGGCTGTCGGAAAGCGGAAAATACGACGTGGTCGTCGTCGAGGCCGGCGGCACTGATGCCGGCCCGTTCATCCAGATGCCGGGCGCGCTGTCCTTTCCGATGAACATGGCCCGCTACGACTGGGGTTACCGCTCCGAGCCCGAGCCGGCGCTCGCCGGTCGGCGCCTCGCCACCCCGCGCGGCCGGGTCATTGGCGGCTCCTCCTCGATCAACGGCATGGTGTTCGTGCGCGGCCACGCCCATGATTTCGACCATTGGGCCGAGATCGGCGCATCCGGCTGGGCCTATGCCGACGTGCTTCCCTATTTCAAGCGCATGGAGTGCTTCGAGGGGGGCGCCGGCCCCGGAACGGGCCAAGCGACGACGGCAAATGGCGGTGATCCGGCCTGGCGCGGCGGTTCCGGCCCGCTCAACGTCAAGCGTGGCGCCATGGAAAACCCGCTCTATGGCGCCTTCGTCGAGGCCGGGCGGCAAGCCGGCTATCCGGTCACCGACGACTACAACGGCGAATACCCCGAGGGCTTCGGCCCGATGCAGCAGACGATCTGGCGCGGCCGACGCTGGTCGGCGGCCAACGCCTATCTGAGACCGGCCATGGCGCGGGGCAATTGCCGGCTGCTCCAGGCCAATGTCATGCGCGTCGCCTTCGAAGGCAATCGCGCCACTGGCGTCGAGGTGAAGCGATCCGGCCGCACCACCGGCCTCGTCAAGGCGCGGCGCGAGGTGGTGCTTGCCGCCGGCGCCATCAACTCGCCGCTGATCCTCATGCATTCGGGCATCGGCGATCCGGCCGAGCTGTCCCGCGTCGGCATCGACACGCGGCTTGCCCGCCCGGGCGTCGGGCAAAACCTGCAGGATCATCTCGAACTCTACATCCAGCAGAGCTGCACCCAGCCGATCACCCTCAACGGCTATCTCGACCTGTTCTCCAAGGGCCGGGTCGGGCTGGAATGGATGATGCTGCACACCGGCTACGGCGCCACCAACCATTTCGAGGCGGCGGGCTTCATCCGTTCGCGCGCCGGCGTCGACTATCCCGATATCCAGTATCACTTCCTGCCCGGCGCGATCCGCTATGACGGCCAGGCCGCGGCCCCCGGCCACGGCTTCCAGGCCCATGTCGGGCCGATGCGCTCGAAATCGCGGGGCGATATCCGGCTGACCAGCGCCGATCCCGGAGCCAAGCCAGCGATCCGCTTCAACTACATGTCGCATGACGACGACTGGACCGAGTTCCGCCAGGCGATCCGGCTGACCCGTGAGTTGTTCGCGCAGACCGCTTTCGACGCCTATCGCGGGCCGGAGATCCAGCCGGGCGACGCGCTACAGAGCGATTCCGATCTCGACGGCTTCATCGCCCACCACGCCGAAAGCGCCTACCATCCCTGCGGCGCCGCGCGCCTTGGCGCTGATAGCGACACCAACGCCGTGGTCGATCCAGAATGCCGGGTGATCGGCATCGACAATCTGCGCCTCGCCGACAGCTCGATCTTCCCGCGCATCACCAACGGCAATCTCAATGGCCCGTCGGTCATGGTCGGCGAAAAGGCCGCCGACCATATCTTGGGCGAGGGGATGCTGGCGCCGGAGCCCGAACTGCGGCCGTGGATCAACCCGGACTGGCAGACCCGTCAGCGATAGGCCTCGCGCCGTCCCAGTGGCGGTGGGCCGTATTCGTTGGTCACCGTCTCGCTGGGCTGCGCGGCGAAATAGAGGAAGACCAGCCAGCCGACCAGCGGGATCAGGCCGACCAGCAGCCACCAGGCCGAGCGGCCTGTATCGTGCAGTCGCCGCGCCGCGACCGCCAGCGTCGGCAGGAAGACCGCCAGTGTGAACAGCGCATCCAAAGGGCGCGCGCCATGACCGCTCAGCGGGCTCAAGCCGAGGATCGGTCCGACGATCACGCTGTCGACGAGGCCGAGGACAAAACTGGCGATCACGGTGAACAGCACGAACCACCAGAATTCCGAACGCGGCGCGCGGCCCCGGAAAATGGCGTAGTTCGAAAACACCGAGCGGACGGCTTCTGTAAATCGCATGCTTGCCTCGACTGGATAGCGGACCGATGCCGCCAAAGTGATGCTCCGAACGATGCCGCAGGGCCGGTGGCGACGCCAGGGCCCTTCCGCGGCGTCCACGGCAGGCGTAAACTGCAACGCTCTGCCCGCTTGGGAGGTTGCGATGCCTGTTTCATCCGCAGATGCCGCGTCGGCCGGCTCCTGCGTGTCCCGCCGCCAGGTCCTCGGCCTTGCGGCCCTGTCCGGCCTCGCCGCGCTCGGTGGCTGCGCCACGGCAGGTTCGACGACCCCGCCGCCGGGCGTCGCAGCCGTTATTTCCGCGACGACGCTGCTGGCGTTCAGTCCGGCGGTTGTCCAGATCAAGGCCGGCGACACCGTCGAATGGCGCAACGCCTCGCCCTTCGGCCACACCGTGACCGCCGATCCGTCGCTGGCGAAGAATGCTGCCAATGTCCGGCTGCCGCTGGGCGCGGGGCCGTTCAATGGCCCACTGCCGGCCGGCGGGATCTATCGGCGGACATTCGCCCGGCCGGGCACCTACGACTATGTCTGCCTGCCGCACGAGGGCGCCGACATGAAGGGCCGGGTGGTGGTGACAGCGGGGTAGGGCGTTTGCTGCCTTCGGCTGCAGAAGCAGCGCAGGCGATGACTCCGCCTACGGATTTCCCACCTCGTCCGCCTTATCCGCGTCGCACCAGCGGACCACGATCGGCGCGGCAGGCTCGGCCCCGAGCGTCAGGCAGTCGCCAGCTGTGCCCTCAGGACTCCCCTCTGCGCACAGGGTCCAGCCCGCTCCGGTCGCGCCGGAGGCGGCGAGCACCAGCTCCGGGATGGCGGCGAGATGCGGCGTATAGACATAGGCGCCGTCCCTGAGCACCGCGTCCGGCGGCGGCTCCATGCCGGCGCCGGAGCCCTCGACGCGGCCCTCGACCACGGTCAGCCCGTCCGGCCCGGCGGTCCAGCGTTCCTGCCAGCTGGTCTTTTCCACCGAGTGGGTCCAGGCGAGGGTGAAGGCGGAGGCGGCGAGCACGATCGTCTTGCCGGCGGTGAGGACGCAGATCATTGCGCCAGTGTCGTCGTTTCGTCGGCGGCTTGGACAGAAGCGGGCCGCTCCACGAGACCGCCGGGTCCGCCGGTGCGGTTCACCGTTTCCGGCACGCCGTACTTGCGCACTTGCCACAGGTGCCAGCCGATCACCAGCGCGGCGAGGCCGAAGCCGATTTCGTCGGTCGCCGGCAGCGCCGCGATCAGCGTGAAGGCGGCGACGGCGGCCAGAATCCGCTCCCACCATTTGAGCGGCGCGACGAGGAAGCCGATCGCTGCCGCGCCCCACAGCCCGATGGCGAGGCACGCCTTGATGACGACGTAGATGACCGCCGGCCAGAAGCCGATCGCATCGGCGAGTGGTCCACCATCCTGCAGCATCAGCGCCGGCGTGTAGACCGCCATGAACGGAATGATGAAGCCGGCGAGCGCCACCTTCACCGCTTCCATCGAGATCTTCAGGCCCGGCGCCTTGGCGATCGGCGCCGCCGCGAAACAGGCGAGAGCCACCGGCGGGGTGAGGTCGGCGAGGATGCCGAAATAGAACACGAACATGTGGGAGACGATCAGCGGCACCCCCAGCGCCAGCAGGGCCGGACCGGCGATCGAGGAGGTGATGATGTAGTTGGGGATGGTCGGAATGCCCATGCCCAGAATCAGGCAGGTGATCATGGTCAGCACCAGCGACAGGAACAGCGAGGTATCGCCGACGGAGACGATGTATTGGCCGAAGGTGTTGGCGACGCCGGTCAGCGTCATCGTGCCGACGATGATGCCGACGATGGCGCAGGCAATGCCGACCGGCAGCGCCGTCTTGGCGCCTTCCGATAGCGCGTCGCGGGTCAAGATCAGCGTCTCGCGACCGCCCTTGAACAGCGCCGAGAGGGCGATGAGGATCGCCAGCGCGATCATCACCGGCATGATGCCATATTGAAAGAAGGCGGCGGCCGACAGGCCGAGGCCGATCCAGAACACATAGCGCAGCGCCTGCACAGAGATGCGCCCGGCGAGCGGCGCGCCGAGGATCAGAAGCGCCGTCAGGGCGAGGCCGATGGTGCCTGCGAACAGCGGCGTGTAGCCGTTGAACAACAGCCAGACCAGAACGATCAGCGGCAATAGCAGATACCAGCCGTTCCTGAGAGCCGCCAGCGGCGAGGGCAGTTCGGCGCGCGACAGGCCGAGCAGGCCGCGCTTGCCGGCTTCCAGATGCACCATCCAGAAAACCGAGCCGAAATACAGGATCGCCGGGACCACCGCCGCCTGCACGACGGCGGTGTAGGGAACGTCGATGGTCTCGGCCATGATGAAGGCGACGGCGCCCATCACCGGCGGCATGATCTGGCCGCCCATGGAAGCGGTCGATTCGACGCCGCCGGCGAAGGCGGCGCGGTAGCCGAAACGCTTCATCAGGGGAATGGTGAACTGCCCGGTGGTCACCACATTGGCGACGCCGGAGCCGGAGATCGTTCCCATCAGGCCGGAGGAGATGACCGCCACCTTGGCCGCGCCGCCCTTGGCGCTACCGACGAGGCCGAGCGAGATGTCGGTGAACAGCTTGATCATCCCGGCGCGTTCGAGAAACGAGCCGAACAGGATGAACAGGAAGATGTAGGTGGACGAGACGTAGGTCGGGATGCCGTAGATGCCCTCGGTGCCGAAGGCCATGTGGTCGATTACCTGCGAAAAATCGTAGCCGCGGGTGACAAAGGGCGAGGGCAGATACTCGCCGAACAGCGTGTAGGCGAGGAACGTCCCGGCGATGATCGGCAGCGCCGGCCCCATGATCCGCCAGGTGGCGACGAACAGGATCGCCAGCGCGGCGACGCCGACGGCGGTGTCCATCGGCAGCGGCATGCCGGCTCGAAAGATCAGCGCCTCGTATTCCCACCATTGGTAGAAGGCGACCCCCATGCCGGCGACGCCGAGCGCCCAGAACAGTGCGCGCGAAGCCGGGTTTTCGCGCTTGATCGCGGCGATCAGCGGCAGGCCGAGCAGGCAGAGGAAACCGACATGGACGGCCCGCACGATCTGGCTCGGCAGATCGAGAAGATGCGAAGCCGTCGCAAGCTGGAAGATCGAGAAGAAAAACGCGATCCAGAACAACAGCCGGCCTTCGAGGCTGGCCGGAAACCCGGATGACAGCGGGTCGTGCAACTCCGCCCGTTCGTCGTCGGTCGGATTCAGTTTCTCCGCAAGCCCCTGATTCATGATGCGGTTCCTCCCGAATGCCCGTCGCGGCGGGACCTTAGCCGCGCGGAGGAGGGGGTGCAAACGGCCAGGCGCCGGGCTGCCGGAGGCTCGCAGGGCCGCAGTGACCGGGAATCACTTTGCCGCCCTATTGCGTCGGTAATTCGCTAGCCGGGCACACGTCCGAATCACCAAGGAGGCCTTCAATGAAGACCAGAGCGGCAATGATGAAAACCACAACGATCCTGTTTCTTGGCGCGGCTCTTGCCGCCACACCGGTTGCGATCGACTGGACCCATTTGTCCGTCGGGTCGGCGGATGTGCTGGCCCAAGGCAAAGGCGGCGGTAATGGTGGTGGAAACGGGGGCGGCAACGGCGGTGGTAACAGCGGCGGCAATGGTGGCGGCAACAGCGGCGGCGGGAATGGAAACGGCAATGGCGGGCGAAGCGCCAGTGGCGGGAACGCTCACGGCAAAAGCGGCGAGAATCGCAACTCCGCTGCCTCGCTCGGCCGGTTGAATGCCTCCCACGCATCCGCGACCGCGATGGAAAATGCCTCCTCGCGCTCGGTGGTTGGCCAACTCGGCGCATACAAGGACGCCGTGGCCGACGACGACATGGAAAAGGCCGCGGAGTTCCTGGCCACGGCGGCGAATCATACGGTGACCGAGGAGACCGTCCGCGCCGTCAATACCAAGCTCGGCATCGAACTCGACGACCCCAAGGAGGTGGCGAAGCTCGCCGAGATGGCGAGGCAGATGCAGTAAGCTTCGGCTATTGCCCGGTCCCAAGGTGGTGACAAGATCGCTTCTTGGGGCGGGGCGTCAACCTTCACCCACCTTGGCACGACCGAGCGGTCCTCTCGAAGGGCCGCTCGACGCTGTTCGCGGAGGCCGTTTGCCGTGGTAGGAGCGGGGCGGTTAAGGCCGCAACGGCAATCCGTTCGGCGGTCTCACGTGAATCACCGCGAAGGACCCGCTCCATGGCCCGCCCCAACATCCTGATCGTCATGGTCGATCAGTTGAACGGAACGCTGTTTCCGGACGGGCCGGCGGAGTTTTTGCACACGCCGAACCTTGGCGCGCTCGCGTCACGGTCGCTGCGGTTTCAGAACGCCTATACGCCGAGCCCGCTCTGCGCGCCGGCCCGCGCCGCCTTCATGGCCGGACAATTGCCGAGCCGCACCGGCGTCTACGACAATGCGGCGGAATTTATGTCCTCGATCCCGACCTTCGCCCATCATCTGCGGCGCGCGGGCTATCGCACCGCCCTCTCCGGCAAGATGCATTTCGTCGGCCCCGACCAGTTGCACGGCTTCGAGGAGCGGCTGACCACCGACGTCTATCCGGCCGATTTCGGCTGGACGCCGGACTATCGCCGGCCGGGCGAGCGGATCGACTGGTGGTATCACAACATGGGCTCGGTCACCGGCGCCGGCGCCGCCGAGATCAGCAACCAGCTCGAATATGACGACGAGGTCGCCTATCACGCCGGCGCCAAGCTCTACGATCTGGCGCGGGGACAGGACGAGCGGCCGTTCTGCCTGACCGTATCCTTCACCCATCCGCACGACCCCTATGTGGCGCGGCGCCGCTTCTGGGACCTTTACGAGGATTGCGCCCATCTCGATCCCGCGACCGGGCCGATCCCCCTCGCCGAACACGATCCGCACTCGCAAAGGCTTCTGAAGGCGTCCGATTTCGAGAAATTCGCGATCACGCCCGAGGATGTCCGCCGCTCGCGCCGGGCCTATTTTGCCAACATCTCCTATCTCGACGAAAAGATCGGCAAGATCCTCGGCGTGCTGAAAGACTGCCGGATGGCGGAGAACACCGTTGTCCTGTTCGTCTCCGACCATGGCGACATGCTTGGCGAGCGCGGCCTGTGGTTCAAGATGAGTTTCCGCGAGGGCTCGTCGCGCGTACCGCTGATGCTGAGCCTGCCGGGCGGCGAGAGCGGGCTGGTGGCCGTGCCGGTCTCGACCCTCGACGTGCTGCCGACGCTGGGCGATCTCGCCGGCATCGCACCCTTCGCCGATGGGCAGAGCCTGTTGGCGACGGCGCGCGCCGGAAGCCGTTCCGGACCGGTGCCGATGGAATACGCGGCCGAAGGCTCCGAGGCGCCGATGATCTCGCTGAGAGACGAGCGCTTCAAGCTCAATCTCTGTGACATCGATCCGCCGGAATTTTTCGACCTGGAGGCCGATCCAGGCGAGGCGCGCAATCTGGCGGCGGAGCCCGGATGCGGCGGGCCTGCGGCCAAGGAAGCCTTCGACCAACTGCGACGGTTGGCGGAAACGCGCTGGAACCTCGCGGCCTTCGACGCGGCGGTGCGCGAGAGCCAGCAACGGCGACTGATCACCTACGAGGCGCTGCGCAACGGCGCCTATTACCCCTGGGACTACCAGCCGCTGCAAAAGGCCTCGGAACGCTACATGCGCAACCACATGGATCTCAACGTGCTGGAGGAGAACCAGCGGTTTCCCAGAGGGGAATAGGCGAGGCGGAGCAACGGTCCTGCTGGCTCCGGGCGACGGCGGTCTGGCGCAAAAATATGCAGGCGGTCTGTTTTTTGCGCTGTCATCGAAGCTTCGTCATTGCGTCACGAACCGTTTTTGAAGCACTGTTACGGGGCGTCTTCGACAAGCTCGGCAACAGGGCCCGAGAGTCGCATCAACGGGTGAGGACATCAGATGAACCGCAAACTTCTCAGCGCAGCCGTCGCGCTTGGGGCGATGATCGCCGGCGCGAGCCAGGCTTTCGCCGTGACCGAGCTGCAGTGGTGGCACGCGATGACCGGCGCCAACAACGAGGTCGTCGAGACACTGGCCAAGGAATTCAACGAAAGCCAGCAAGACTTCAAGATCGCGCCGGTGTTCAAGGGGACCTATCCCGAGACGCTGAACGCAGGCATTGCCGCCTTCCGCGCCAAGCAGATGCCGGCGATTATCCAGGTCTTCGACGTTGGCACCGGCGTGATGATGGGCGCCGAAGGCGCGGTGAAGCCGATCGCCGAGGTGCTCGAGGCGGGCGGCTTTACCTTCGACAAGTCGCAATATCTGCCGGGCATCGTCGCCTATTATTCCAGGCCCGACGGCACCATGCTGTCGTTCCCGTACAATTCCTCTTCGCCGATCCTCTATTACAACAAGGACATCTTCGAGAAGGCCGGGCTCGACACCGAAGAGCCGCCGAAGACCTGGCAGGCGGTGTTCGAGGCGGCACGCAAGATCAAGGAATCCGGCGCGGCCGAGTGCGGCTATACCTCGACCTGGCTGACCTGGATCCATCTGGAGAACTTCGCCGCCTGGAACGACGTGTCCTATGGCACCGAGAAGAACGGATTGGCCGGCACCAATGTCGAGCTGAAGCTCAACGAGCCGATCTATGTCGAGCATTTCCAGGCTCTCGCCGATCTCGCCAAGGACGGCGTGTTCCGCTATGGCGGCCGCACCTCGGAGGCCAAGCAGCTGTTCCTGTCCGGCGAATGCGCCATCCTGACCGAATCCTCCGGCGGGCTTGGCGATATCGTCAAATCCGGGATCAACTACGGCATCGGCCAACTGCCCTATGACGAGAACGCCGAAGGGGCGCCGCAAAACACCATCCCGGGCGGCGCCAGCCTGTGGGTGTTCGGCGGCAAGTCGGACGAGGAATACAAGGGCATCGCCCAGTTCTTCAATTTCCTGTCGCAGACCGACATCCAGGGCCGCCTGCATCAGGCCTCCGGCTATCTGCCGGTGACCAAGGCCGCCTATGAGGCGACCAAGAGCTCCGGCTTCTATGACGAGAATCCCGGCCGCGAGACGCCGATCACGCAGATGATGGGCAAGGAGCCGACGGCCAATTCCAGGGGCGTTCGCCTGCCGAACCTGCCGCAAATCCGAGACATCGCCAACGAGCAGTTCGAGGCGATGCTGGCCGGCGACCAGGATGCCCAGACGACGATGGACAAGATCGTCGAGCAGGGCAACGAGGCGATCGCCGAAGCGCAGTAGGACGCCGAACCCGCAACGCGCGCCGGGCGGTTCGACCGCCCGGCCTTTTCCATGGGCTTCGCTTCACGTGTGGCCTGATTCGGACCCAGGATCGCCGTGTCGAAAGCCGTGTTCCCCAATAAGTGGCTGCCCTATCTGCTGGTCGCGCCGCAGGTGGCGATCACGATGGTCTTCTTCTACTGGCCGGCAAGTCAGGCATTGTACCAGTCGGTTCTGCACGAGGACCCATTCGGGCTGAAGTCGGAATTCGTCGGCCTCGCCAATTTCCAGTCAGTCCTGTCGGACCCGGCCTATCTCAACGCCATCAAGGTGACGGCGATCTTCAGCATCTCGACCGCGGCGCTGTCGATGTCGCTGGCGCTGCTTTTGGCGACCGCCGCCGAGAAGGTAGTGCGCGGACGCGGGCTCTACCGCACGATGCTGATCTGGCCCTACGCAGTGGCGCCGGCCGTTGCGGGCCTGTTGTGGATGTTCATGTTCAATCCGGTGATGGGCACCTTCGCCTATATGCTGCGACGCAACGGTTTCGATTGGAACCCGCTGCTGGACGGCGATCAGGCGATGCTGCTCGTCGTCGTCGCGGCGGCCTGGAAGCAGATCAGCTACAATTTCCTGTTTTTCGTTGCCGCCCTGCAGTCGATCCCGAAATCGCTGATCGAAGCGGCGGCGATCGACGGTGCCGGATCCACCAAGCGCTTCTGGACGATCATCTTTCCGCTGATCGCGCCGACGACGTTCTTCCTGCTGGTGGTCAACACCGTCTACGCCTTCTTCGATACGTTCGGCATCATCGATTCGGTGACCTCCGGCGGCCCGGCCCGGGCGACGGAGACGCTCGTCTACAAGGTCTATGTCGACGGCTTCGTCAATCTCGATCTCGGTAGTTCGGCCGCCCAGTCGGTGATCTTGATGGCGATCGTCATCGCGCTCACGGCCTTCCAGTTCCGCTATGTGGAGAAGCGGGTGCACTATGCGTGAGGCGGAGATACCGCGATGATCGAGCGCCATTCCATCGGCCGCCCGATCGCGCATGTGATGCTGGTCCTCGGCATCGTGATCGTCGCCTTTCCGATCTACTACACGTTCATGGCGTCGACGCAGACGCTGCAGGCGATCCTGCGTCCGCCGCTGCCCCTCATACCGGGCGGCGAATTCGTCGAGAACTATGGCGAGGCGCTGTTCGGCGGCATCGGGCGGATCGGCGGCGTCAACGTCTGGACGCTGTTGTTCAACACGACGGTGATGGCGCTCGGCATCGCCATCGGCAAGATCGTCATCTCGATCCTGTCGGCCTTCGCTATCGTGTTCTTCCGCTTCCGGCTGCGCATGACCTTCTTCTGGCTGATCTTCATCACCTTGATGCTGCCGGTCGAGGTCCGCATCCTGCCGACCTACAAAGTGATGGTCGATCTCGGTATGATCGATACCTATGCCGGGCTGATCCTGCCGCTGATCGCCTCGGCGACGGCGACGCTTCTGTTCCGCCAGTTCTTCATGACGATCCCGTCCGAGCTGGTCGAGGCGGCGCGGGTCGACGCAGCCGGGCCGATGCGGTTCTTCTGGGACATCCTCATTCCGCTGTCGAAGACCAACATCGCGGCGCTGTTCGTCATCCTCTTCATCTATGGCTGGACGCAATATCTGTGGCCGCTGCTGGTCACCAACGACAACCAGATGAACACCATCGTCATCGCGCTGAGGAAGATGGTGTCCTTCGCCGACGCCGATACGCCCTGGCACCTGGTCATGGTGACGTCGATCCTGGCGATCGTGCCGCCGGTGCTGGTGGTCGTCCTGATGCAGCGATGGTTCGTGCGCGGCCTCGTCGAAGCGGAGAAATAAGCGTGGCAGGCATCGAACTTTCCGACGTCCGCAAGGTCTATCCCGGCGGGGTGGAAGCGGTGAAGGGCGTCTCGCTCGACATTCCGGACGGCGAGTTCGTCGTGCTGGTCGGCCCGTCCGGCTGTGGGAAGTCGACGCTCTTGCGCATGGTGGCGGGCCTGGAGACGATCTCTTCCGGGACGATCTCGATCGGCGATCGCATCGTCAACGATCTGGAGCCGGCCGAGCGCGACATCGCCATGGTGTTCCAGAACTACGCGCTCTATCCGCATATGAGCGTGCGACAGAACCTCGAATACGGCCTGAAAAACCGCAAGATGGCGAAGGCCGAGATCGCCCGCCGGGTCGATCAGGCGGCCGGGATTCTCGAAATCGCGCCGCTTTTGGCGCGCAAGCCCGGTCAGCTCTCGGGCGGGCAGCGGCAGCGGGTCGCCATGGGCCGCGCCATCGTGCGCGAGCCGGAAGCCTTCCTGTTCGACGAACCCTTGTCCAATCTCGATGCCAAGCTGCGGGTGCAGATGCGGGCCGAAATCCGCCGGCTGCAGCGCAAGCTCGCGACCACCAGCCTCTACGTCACTCATGACCAGCTCGAGGCGATGACACTGGCCGACCGGCTGGTCGTCCTCAATGGCGGCCGGATCGAGCAGGCGGGTACGCCGATGGACGTCTATGAGCGGCCGGCGACGCTCTTCGTCGCCACCTTCATCGGCTCGCCGGCGATGAATCTCATCCCCGTGGGCGCCGCCGGCGGCAGCATTGCCGGGCTCACCGGCCTCGACGGCCTGGCGGTTGGTCCGTCCGTCGGCCAGACGCTCGGCATCCGCCCTGAGCATATGCGCCTCGTCGAGGAGGCCGAGGCCGCGCCGGGCGAATTGCTCGCCGATCTGACCGTCACTGGCGTCGAGGTGGTCGGGGCCGAGAGCTACGTCTATGGCGCGCTGCCCGACAAGGGTTCGGAGATCGCCGTTCGGGTGCCCGGCTACTCGCATCTGGAGCCGGGAACGAAGGTTCGCGCGGCTGCACCGCTCGATGCCCTGCATCGTTTCGACAGCGAGAGCGGCCGCCGGCTGGATTAAGTTCGAAACGCGGGAAAAATTTCTGGATTGGTCCCTATGAAGAAAGTCGCCGTTGAAAAGGCCCGTGGACGCGTCAATCGCGCTGCTTCCGCGATGAATGGCCTTGAAAAAAGCGCGGACTTCGCCTCGTTTTCCATTGCCTGGACCGACTTTTTGTTAGCAGCCAATAGCGTCTTTTCAATTCTGGAGAAGGGCGCAAAAGACAATGCCACCAGCCGGCAGTGGTACGGAGGAAAGAAAAAACAGTGCCGGCAAGACCCTCTTATTCGATACCTCGTTCAGGCGCGCAACGCCGACGAACACGGCATTGAACCGGTGGCTGTACATGCCCCCGGTTCCTTTGCAATCGGCGCGCCCGGCGAATCCGTCCTCCTAAGTAACATTACGGTCAACGCCGCCGGTCACACAACGGCTCTTGTACATTCTGTCGGTGGGAAATTACCGACTGTAGAAGTTCAGCCCCCACATCCGAAACTCGTTGCTGTCTATGACGATAGATTTGGCGGCGAGTGGTTTCAGCCGCCCACCAAGCATTTGGGTATGAAACTGCCATCCGCTACACCGCTACCCATCGCGCGGCTAATGGTGCGATTTCTCACAAATCTTGTGGACGAGGCGGCGTCATATATCCGCTATCCACCTCACATAGTTCTGAATATATCCAGAACCACGATTTCATGAGGAGCGCCAAATGACTTCTCTCGCAACGCGAATGCACCCGCCTCGATCATATCGCGCGTAACCTCAATCTTATTGCCGACCTGTCGTGAATCATCCTGCAAAATCGATCCTGCTTTCTCGCGTATAGCTCGGGAAATTTTCTCCCCGTGCTCCGCGCTGCTGCGACACTGATCCGGTCGAAGCGAGCGCGGGAGCGGACGATGGCGGTGAATGGAGACGTGTTGGCGGCGGCGCGCCGCATCGAAGCCGAGACCGGACCGGCATCGAGGCGACGGTGCTGATCGCCGTCGCCTTGGTCGAAACCCGCGCCGTCGCCTTTGCGCGGGCGGGCGAGCGGCGCGAACCGCTGATCCGCTTCGAGGGCCATTATTTCGACCGGCTGCTAAATCCGGCGGACCGACAGCGGGCGCGCGCGGCCGGACTGGCCGATCCCCGCGCCGGCCGAGTCCGCAACCCGGCCTCGCAGGCGGCGCGCTGGCGGCTGTTCGACAAGGCGGCGGCGATCGACGCGGCCGCCGCGGCCCAGTCCGTCTCCTGGGGATTGTGTCAGGTGATGGGCGCGCATTGGAAGCGGCTCGGCTACCGGAGCGCGGAAGCTCTCGCGGACATAGCCCGCGCGTCGATCGACGGCCAGTTCGAGATCGCGGCGCGTTTTCTCAAGCTCGGCGGACTCGCGCGGCGGCTTGCTGGTGGCGATACGACTGGTTTCGCGCGCCGCTACAACGGCCCCGGCTACCGCCGCAACCGCTATGACGAGAAGATCGGGGCGGCGTGGCTGGAGGCGCAACGGCTGCTCTCCCCGTCGTCCGATACGCCGGGCGAACTGCGCCGCGGCGCGCGCGGCGAGGCGGTGCGGCGGTTGCAGGCGGCGCTCGTGAGGCATGGCCACCGACTGGCGATCGATGGAATCTTCGGTCCCGCCACCGAGGCCGCGCTGCGAGCGTTTCAGCGCGCTCAGGGCCTCGCGATCAATGGAGTCAGCGATGTGGCGACGCTCCTTCAGCTGCTTCCAGAGCGTGGTCTTGGAGATTGCCGTTGAGGGAATGTTTGGCTTCGCCATCGGGTGGCTCTATGTAACAAGGCACCATGCCCTTGCCCCCTTCGATCGATCCGCAGCGCCACGCCGTTTTCCTCGATTTTGACGGTACTCTCGTCGAGTTGGTCGATGATCCGCAGGCGGTCGCCATCGCGCCGGCGGCGCTCGACCGGTTGGAAGTGCTGCAGGCCGAACTCGCGGGAGCGCTGGCCGTGGTCAGCGGCCGCCGGATCGCCGATCTCGACCGGTTTCTGGCGCCGATGCGGTTTGCGGCAGCGGGGGTGCATGGACTCGAACGCCGCGTCCGTCCCGGCGACGAGGTCGAACGTCTGGCGGGTCCCGAAACCCTCGAGGATGTGCGCGAGAGGCTCGCACAGCCGCTGCGGGACAATCCCCGGCTGACGCTCGAGGACAAGGGCACGGCGCTGGTCCTGCACTATCGTACAGCGCCAGACCTGCAGGACGTTGCCGAGCAGGCGATGGCCGAGGCGACGGCAGGCCGTCATGACCTTGCCGTGATGAACGGCGACAACATCGTCGAGGTGCATCCGGCCGGCATGGACAAGGGCCAGGCGCTCGCCGCGATGATGAAGGATGCGCCGTTCGCGGGCCGCGTTCCCATCTATGTCGGGGACGACACCACGGATGAATTCGCGCTCGAACATGTGCGCGATGCCGGCGGCGTCTCGATCAAGGTCGGCGACAAGCATAGCGTCGCGGAATTCCGGCTGACGGATGTCACGGCGGTCCATCGCTGGCTGGCGGCATCGGCCTGACCACAGGTCTGGTCCGGCAGCGGGATCGCAAACGAAGAAATGTCGGTGCAATGCCGGCCGGGGACAGGAGAAGGGAGACGATGGCTGAGGGGCAGCGGCGACTGGTTGCGGTATCGAACCGGGTTGGACCATTGAATGACGAGGGCAAGGCCGGGGGGCTCGCCGTCGGTCTGTCAGACGCGTTGCGGCGGCGCGGCGGGCTGTGGTTCGGCTGGAGCGGCGAAACCTCGGACGAGGGCACCTTCAAGGACGCGCAGACCCAAGTTCAGGGCGACGTGTCGATGACCACCATCGACATGACCGAGGAGGAACTCGAAGGCTTTTATTACGGCTACGCCAACCGGTCCTTGTGGCCGCTGCTGCACTATCGCCTCGATCTTGCGCAGTTCGACCGACAGTCCGAACGCGCCTATCGCTCGGTGAACCAGCGCTTCGCGGCCCGTCTGGCGCCACTCGTCACGGACGACGATCTCGTTTGGGTCCACGACTATCATTTCTTCTTTCTTGGCTCGGAGCTGCGCCAGTGCGGGTTCAAGGGCAAGATCGGCTTCTTCCTGCACATTCCGTTCTGTCCGCCGGAAATCTTCACGGCGCTGCCGGCCAGCCACGATGTCGTCCGGGCGATGCTCGCCTACGATGTCGTCGGCTTCCAGACCGACACCGACCGCCGCAACTTCCTCGCCTTCTGCGTGCGCGAACTGGGCGGTGAAAAGCTGGAGGGGCACAGGATCAAGGTCGGCGACCGCGTGGTGAGGGCGGATACTTTTCCGATCGGCATCGACGCACCGGGCTTCGAGCGCTTCGCCGTCTCGCCGGAGGCCAGCGAGCACGAGGAGATGGTCCGCGAGATGGTCGGCGATCGGTTGCAGATCGTCGGCGTCGACCGGATGGATTATTCCAAGGGGCTGGTCGAGCGCTTTCGCGGATTCGAGCGGCTGCTGGAGGACTACCCGGAGAATCGCGGCAAGGTGCAGTTCCTGCAAGTGGCGCCGCTGTCGCGGTCGGAACTCGATGCCTATGTTGAATTGCGCAGTGAGCTTGAAGAGCTCGCCGGTCATATCAACGGCCGCTTCGCGACGCTGGATTGGACGCCGATCCAGATCATGACCCGTGGCTTCAACCGGCGGGCGCTGGCCGGCATCTATCGCGCCGCTCGCGTCTGCCTGGTCACGCCCTTGCGCGATGGCATGAACCTCGTCGCCAAGGAATTCGTCGCCGCGCAGGACCCGGACGATCCCGGCGTGCTGGTCCTGTCGCGCTTTGCCGGCGCGCGGGCCGAACTGCCCGATGCCCTGATCGTCAATCCCTATTCGACCGACGATATCGCGCGGGCCTTGCAGCAAGCCCTGACGATGCCGTTCGACGAACGCGATCGCCGCTGGAAGGCAATGCGCGAGGCGGTGTTCGCCGGAACCTCGTCGCATTGGTGCGACGCTTTCCTCGGCGCCCTTGAGAGCGCTGGGGAAAGCTGAGGCTTCTTGGCGTTGAATAGTGTCGGCGGAGACTTTCATCTGTCCGCCGATGTTGGAACGTCCTATGGACGGATGTAGGAATAGTCGTCTTCCTGAAGTTCCATGAGGCGAACCACGCCCGAGGGAACCTCGGTGGCCTCGTCGAGCAACGGAATCTCCTTGCCTTCCTTCTTGGCCATTCCGGCGCGGGTGTTGCCGCAGGCGGCGAAGGACAGATTGGCGATTTCCATCGACATCATCTTAATGCGGTCGGCGACGGGGGATGTGTCGGAGCGCAGCATGTTCAGCCCCGGACCATAGGTGACCACCTCGATGGTCACGTCCTCGCCCTTCTCGTCGTAATAGGCCTTGATGTTCTGGACGTTGTTCAGCGCCATGTTCATCCGTTGGGGGTCGTTCTCATCGATATGGATCGCGACCTTGTGCGGTTCCGCCGCCTGAGCACCCGTCACGCCGCCGGCGAACGGCGCCGCGAGCATGAAGGCAAGCGCGGCGAGGGCCGCGAAACGCGTCATTGCAATTTTCATTGATACTTCTCCCGTTGCGATCCGATGGGACACGGCTCTCAAATCCGCGCACCGTTTGCGGCGGCAGTGTTGCCGAAGCGGTCCTTGATGTCTACGGTGATATTCACAAATACGAATATGTCGGGTTCACGATGGCGCGACGGGGAGGTCTTATGAAGCAAGCGATGGGTGCCGTTCGGGCAGCGAGCCTATTATCTGTCGTCACCGAGATTTGGCGTGGGGCCGCCGCGTTCGCGCATGGCTTGACGGGCGGCGCACCGGTCCGACCCTTCGTATCGTGTCTCGTGGCCGCTGGATTTGCCGTGGTGGCTCTCGGCGTATCGCCCGCGAGCGCGGCGGAAGCCAAGGCTGTCGAACTCTCCCTCAATGATCTGACGCTGACCGGCGACCTGGTGCGCCCCGATAATGTCGATATGAGCCAACCGGTCGTGCTTCTCGTCCACGGCACCTTTGCGCACAAGGACGTCGAGCTGATCGAGGCGCTGCAGGGCGCGCTGGCCGAACGCGAGATCGCGTCGCTCGCCGTCACCCTCTCGCTCGGACGGGATCGACGGGAAGGCATGTGGGACTGCAATCAGCCCTCGACCCACCGGCACGAGGACGCGGTGACGGAAATCAGCGCATGGGTGGACTGGCTCGGCAGTGAGGGTTTCGGGCAGGTTGTTCCGCTCGGCCACAGTCGCGGCGGCGGACAGGTCGCCCTGTGGCTCGCCAGCGTAGGCGAACGCGCCGATATTCCCACCGCGGTTCTACTGGCGCCGATGACCGAGGACGCCGACGCGGCCGCTGCAAGCTACGAACAGCGCTTCGGCGCCACGCTGGTGGATGTGCTCGCCAAGGCAAAGACCGCCACGCCTGACCAGATGCTCGATGTCCCGGGTTTGGTCTATTGCTCGGATACCAAGGCAACGGCCCAATCGGTGCTGTCCTATTATGGGGAGACCCTTGAACGCGACACGCCGACGCTGCTGACGCAGGGCGTTTCGATGCCGGTTCTGGTGATCGCCGCCGGCGAAGACGAGGTGGTTACCGATCTGCCGGAGCGGATGGCGCCCATCGTCGATGGCGCGAAGATTCGCCTGGAGACTGTCGAGGGGGCCGATCATCTGTTCCTCGACTTCTTCGCCGAGGACGCCGCCGATCTCGTTGCGGAGCACATCGCGGCGCTGCCCTGAGAACCCGAGATCTCAACCGAAGGAGAGTTGCTATGAAACGGACTGCCATCAAGGGAGGCGCAATCGCGCTTCTGTTCGCCGGTTTCGCCGCCATGCCAGCCACCGCGGCCGAGACTGTTACCTCCTACGAGACCACTGCGCCGTTCGACGAGGTCCGTCAGGACTTGTCGGACGCGATCGTCAACCGCGGCTATGTCATCGACTACGAGGCGTTCGTCGGCGACATGCTGGCCCGCACCGGCGCGGACGTCGGAGCCGAGAAGACCATCTTCCAGGACGGCCGCGCCAACATCATGCAGTTCTGCTCCGCCGTTCTGTCGCGCAAGGCGATGGAAGCGGACGTCATGAACCTTTCGTTCTGCCCCTATGGTTTGTTCGTCTATGAAAGCGCTGACGCGGCCGGCACCGTGACGGTCGGTTTCCGCCGCCTCGACGAGAGTGGCTCGGATGAATCCAAAGCCGCGCTCGGCGAGATCAACGCGGTCCTCGACGACATCGCCAAGGAGGCTGCCGGCGCCGAATGATCGCCGGGTGATTTCAGGCGGCGGCCGGTGTTTCCGGTCGCAGCCGGATCGCGACCAAAAGTGCCGATAGGCCGAGGGCGAGCACCGCCGCCGAGCCGATCAGGGCGGTGTTGTAGTCCGCCTCGCCGGCGACGAGGAATCCGGCGGCGAGCGGCCCCAGCATTTGGCCGAGGCCGAAACCGGCGGTGAGGATGGCAAAGCCCCGTCCGCCGAGACCGTGCCGCCCGAGCGGCATGGTCAAGACGGTGATGGCCATGAAGGTGCCGCCGAACAGGACGGCGGCGACCAGCGCCGCCGTGCCCGAACCGCTGATGGCCGGCAGGAGGACGCCGACGATCTGGGCAGCGTAGGCGGCGGCGAGGGCGGCGGAAAAGCCGATCCGCTCGGCGATCCGCGACCAGATCAGGCAGCTTGGCAGGCCGGCGAGGCCAACGATGGTCCAGACCCAGTCGCCCATCGCTTCCAGTCCGGGCCGGGATTTGACGATCGCCACGATGAAGGTGGCGAAGACCGAATAGCCCAGCCCCTCGCAACTGTAATTGATCAGCAGCGGCCAGAACGGCAGTGGTCGGGGCACGCGGCGTCTGGGGTCCGGCGTGTCCGTCCGCGCCGGCAGCGTGCGATCGCGAACCTCGATGAAGACGATCGGCGCGAACAGCGCCGCTAGCAAACCCCCGGCGATCCACAGACCGGCCGAATCGAGCACTGGCGCCGCAAAAAGCACGAGCAGGCCCGAGGCGGCGATTCCGATTCCGACGCCGCCGAAGACCCAGCCTAGCCGTGCCTCCGAGCCGACGCGCGCCAGCGACTCGGCGACCATGCCGGCGGCCGAGATCATCGCAAAGGCGCTGGCGAGCCCGGAAATGGTGCGCAGCGCAAGCCAGACGCCGAGCTGGTCGGTGAGCCCCATGGCGAGGGTGGTCAGGATGCTGGCGATGACGCCGATGCGGAAGGCGGCGAGACGCGGCGCGCCGCGCGGGACGAAACTGGCAAGAATCGAGCCGGCCAGGTAGCCGGCGAAGTTGGCCGCCGCGATAAGGCCCGCCACATCGACGCCGAAGCCGTAGTCGCGCTGCATGAGCGGCAGGAGCGGCGTGTAGTAGAACCGGCCGACGCCCATGACGATCGCCAGCGTCAGGAAACCGCCGAGAAGAAGTCGATTGGTCGGGTGCATGGCGAGAACCGGTTCCGTCGACGAGCCGTTCGCGCCGCCAATGGTTCTTTAAAGCATGAATCCCCGCTTCGAAATGCCGTTGTCGCGAAGTCGCGCCCGCGCCCTATGTGGTGGGCGAGATCAGGTGAGGAGACCCATCCATGGCCAACCGTAAATCCCACGCCAAGCGGCTGTCCGACCTGGATATGGACGCGAAAATCCCGAAGGATGAGTACGAGCCGCGGCTGGAAGCGGTGCAGACTCGCTTCCGCCAGATCCAGCAGGCCTATCTGCATACGAAGGACGAGGCCGTGATTGTCTTCGAGGGCTGGGACGCGGCGGGTAAGGGCGGCGCAATCCGGCGGATGGCCAGCGTGATGGACCCGCGCGGCTTCCGGGTCTGGCCGATCGGCGCTCCGTCCGCCGAGGAGCTGGCCCGGCACTATCTGGCGCGGTTCTGGGAGCGGCTGCCGGCAAAGGGCGAGATCGCGGTCTTCGACCGCTCCTGGTACGGGCGGGTATTGGTCGAACGTGTCGAGGGATTCGCCGAGGAGGCCGAATGGCGCCGTGCCTATGAGGAGATCAATCAGTTCGAGGCGATGCTGACCGATGCCGGAACCAGGATCGCCAAGGTGTTCCTCTATATCGACAGGGACGAGCAGCTCGAGCGGTTCGAAAAGCGGCTGCGCGATCCGTTGAAGCGCTGGAAGCTGTCTTTCGAGGATTTTCGTAACCGCGACAAATGGGATCAGTACGAAGAGGCCGTCAATGACATGCTGGAGCGCACTGACACTACGGCGGCGCCATGGCAGGTCATTTCCGCCAACCACAAGAAATACGCTCGGGTGACGGCCCTCACCGGGATCGCCGACCGGCTCGCGAATGGGGTCGACCTGTCGCCACGGCCACTTGATTCCGAACTCGAACGGCGCTTCGAGCGGGAAACGACAGATTAGGGGCACGGTCGGCCACGATGGTGGCCGACCGAAAGCTTTGAACAGACACGCCGGGTTAAAAGCGGGCTATCTGCTTGCCGCGACGATGCTGGCGATAATGCCGGTGGCGGTCGCAAAAAGTATGTAGTCGTTGTCGACCTTGACCCAGCGGTGGCCCGAGGGCGGACGACGCAGTCCGTGGCGTTGCCAGTNTGGCGGTCGCAAAAAGTATGTAGTCGTTGTCGACCTTGACCCAGCGGTGGCCCGAGGGCGGACGACGCAGTCCGTGGCGTTGCCAGTTGGAAACAACCGGCCCCCTTGCGGCGGCCGGCAAATGGGCGCCGCGTCGACGCCAGTCCGCGGCATGGCGAGTATCCTTGCTGGCCTGGCGCAGGGTCCTGCTCGGCGCGGCTGCTCTGTAGGTCGTTTTGGCGTCGTGCGCGAAGGCCGGCACGGCCGTCGTGGCCGGGACCGCGACGGCGAGGCCGAGAGCGATTGCGAGCGATTTCATCATGACGATTCTCCTTTGCTTTCGTCGCGGGAGTAACCACGCCATAAGTCTCTCGATCCAGTTTCAAACTATGTCATTTGTAACGGAGCCAACGGCAAGCGGACGGTCTGTTCGAGACCGCCTGTCTCGCGGTTGGCGACTCCGATCGAACCGCCGGCCTGCTCGACGATCTCCTTGGCGATGGCCATGCCGAGCCCGGCCCCCGGCTTGAACTTGCGTCGACCGGGATCGACCCGGAAGAACGGCTCGAAGGCGCGGTCAATCATCTCGTCCGGTATGCCGGGTCCGTCGTCGGTGATGCTGATCACCGCCTCGCTCCCCTTGCGATGCAGCGCGACCCGCGCGCCCTCGCCGTGGATGGCGGCATTGTCGACGAGGTTGCGCAGCGCCCGTTTCAGCGCGAGCGGCCGGGCGACCACGACAAGGGGCGGTGCGCCAGCCGGCATCTCCTTCACCGGACGGCCGATCTCTCGCAGTTCCGCCGTGATTTCATTCAGCAAGCGATCGAGCCGAACCGGCCCGTCGGGCGTGGTGTCGACCTCTTCGCGCACCAGGCGGATGGCGCTGTCGGCGATGCGGTCGAGTTCGGCCAGATCTTTCAGCCAGACCGCACGATCCTCGTCGGGCAGGAACTCGGCGCGCAGGCGCATGCGCGTCATCGGGGTCCTGAGATCATGGCCGGCGGCGGCGACGAGGCGCATGCGGCTTTCGATCGCCTCGCGCACGCGGCTGGTCAGCCGGTTGAGCGCCGCGGCGGTGGCGCGGACCTCGGCCGGACCGTCTTCCGGGACATGGGCGGGAAGGCCGTCCGGGCCGATCGTCGAAACTGCCTGATCGAGGATGCGAAGCGGGCGTGTCATTTTGGTCGCGGCAAACAGCGAAACCGCCGCCGCGCCAAGGATGACCAACGCCATGTAGGACACGAAAGCAGGCCAATTGCGGGTTCGCATGCCGGGATGGGGCAGATAGGCCCAGCGTCCCGGCGCGAATTCGAAGACGAGCTGCGGCGTATGCGTTCGCATGTCGCCGACCATGCGAACCGGTATGGCGAGGCCCTCGCCGGCCAAGCTTTCGGCAATGCCGCGCGCTTCGTGCACCATCACGCCGTCGCCGGGAACCGGTTCGTCGCCGACGACGATGCCGAGGCGGTCGGCCGCGCCCGGATCGGCCGCGAGAACCGTGGCGACGATGCGAACCTCGTTGGCGAAGGCGTCGCGGAAGCTGTCGCGGTCGGGACGCTCCAGAACCTGCACCGAGACCAGCGCCGCGAGGACCACGACGCCGACGATGGCCAGGACAAGAAGCAAGGCCAGCCGCGAGCGCAGCGATCTCATGGCGCGTCACCCGCGCATCGTTCGACCCGCGCCGCGAACTGATAGCCGCCATTGCGCACGGTCTTGAACAGCCGGAAGACGCCGTTGTCGTTGAACTTGCGCCGTAACCGGCTCATCGTCACATCGACGGAGCGGTCGAACGGATCGGCGGAGCGGCCGTGCAGCAGGTCCATCAATATGTCGCGGGACAGGACCCGGCCGGGTCGTTCGAGGAAGATCATCAGGAGGTCGAACTCAGCGCCGGTCAGTTCGATCTCCTCACCGTCGGGCGCGCCGACGTGCCGGCGCTCCGGATCGACGGTAAAGCCCTCGAACGCATAAAGGGCATGCCCCGACGGAGGCTCCGGTGGATTCTCCCCACCGCGCCTGAGCACCGCCCGGATGCGGGCGGCGAGTTCGCGCGGATTGAACGGTTTGCCGAGATAATCGTCGGCGCCCAGTTCCAGGCCGATGATCCTGTCGACATCTTCCTTCAGGGCGGTCAAGAGGATGATCGCGATGTCCGGCCGGCGCTCCTTCAGGTCGCGGCAGATGTCGAGGCCGGAGCCGTCCGGCAGCATGACGTCGAGCACGACGAGGTCGATGCGCGAATCGGCCACCTTCTGTTCGCAGGCGCGCCGGCTGGCGGCGAGCGAGCAACGAAACCCCTGGCTCTCGAGATACTTTCCGAGCAGTCGTAAGATTTCCGGGTCGTCGTCGACGACGAGAATGTGGGGCAGGCTCATGCGGCGTTCGTCCTTCTGCGCACCCTATTGTCTGTCTGCTCCCGGCCCGGCGCGCGAGGCGAATTTTGTAACGGGACGTTGCCCTTGGACCCTGTGACACGTTTCGTAACAACTCTCCGTGTCCGGGCCATGTTTCGTAACATTCCGCCGCATCACCGCAACAAGTGGCACCTAGGTTGAGGGTCCAGACGTCATCCAACCAGAGGACATCGACATGACCCAGATTTACAATCGCAACACGGCTCGTCCCAAAAGGTTCGTCGCCATCGCCGCCGCGGCGCTCATGGCCAGCACCGCTGCCGGCACCGCCTTCGCCCAGCAGACCACGTCCCCCATGCAGCCTTCCGCCGCGACCGCTTCGGACTCTCGCGACGGTTCAATGATGCGACGCGGCGACGGCAAAGGCATGTCCGGGCAGCGCGGAGAGCGCGGCGGCAAGGAATTCAAAGGCCACGGCGGTATGCGTGGCATGGGCGGGATGGGCCGCATGGGTAGCGGCGGACGTCACGCCGGCATGATGGCGCGCATGTTTACGCCGGCGCACGTCGCCGACGCGCTGTCGACGATCGAGACCGGTATCGGCGTTCGGCCGGACCAGATGGAGGCATGGCGCAAGTTCACCGCCGCCGTGGTCGCCTTTGCCGATGCCTCACAGCCGCCGCGCATGGGCATGGGCATGGGCATGGGGCAGGGACGCGGCATGATGATGCCCAATGCCGGCGCCGACACCTCCGATGATGACACCGCGATGGCGGATGATACCGACACAACCGCGATGGCCGACGAGGAGACCGACGACACGACGGCCTCGGACGAGGCGATGCAGTCGGATAGCGAGACCGATACCGGCGACCAGGCCAAGCCGCAGTTCCGTGGCTTCCGCATGCTCGACCGCATGGCGGACCGGGCGATTGCCCAGGCCGGCAAGGCCGAAGCGCTGAAGAGCGCGTTGGCTGAAGTCGAAGCGGTTCTGACGCCCGAGCAGATCACTGGTGCGCAGAGCATCGTTCGCTCGATGATGCGCGATGCCCATGCCAAACGCGGCATGCAGATGCGCGGCCATGGCGGTGGACGCGGCAACATGGGCGGCGATCACGGGCGTGGCGACGGCCAGGGTCACCATGGCTCCCGTGGGTCCGACGACTCGCGTGGCGGCCGCGGTGATCAGCGTCCCGGCCGCGGCTGACGCTCGGTATTGGGCGAGGTCGTGGTCAATCCGCGACTTTGCCCCTCAGCCAAGCAACAACCAAGACGGCCGGTCTCGTAACGAGGTCGGCCGTTTCGGTTTTGGCGTTCCGCCGCGTTGGCGTCAGCCCAGCGCGTCGGCGATCGCCTTGCCGCAATCCGCGGTTCCGAGCGGCCCGCCGAGGTCGCCGGTCCGCAGCTTTTTCTCCGCCAGTACCGTCTCGATGGCGCCGACGATCGCCGCAGCGGCCTCGGCGTGGCCGAGATGGTCGAGCATCATCGCCCCGGCCCAGATCTGGCCGACCGGATTGGCGATGCCCTTGCCGAAAATGTCGGGTGCCGAGCCATGCACCGGCTCGAACAGCGAGGGGAAATTCCGCTCCGGATTGATGTTGCCCGACGGCGCGATGCCGATCGTGCCGGTGCAGGCTGGCCCGAGATCGGACAAGATGTCGCCGAACAGATTGGAGGCGACGACGACGTCGAACCGGTCCGGATTGAGCACGAAATGCGCGGTCAAAATGTCGATGTGGTACTTGTCCCAGCGAATATCCGGATAGGATTTCGCCATCTCCTCCACCCGCTCGTCCCAATAGGGCATGGTGATCGAGATGCCGTTCGACTTGGTCGCCGAGGTCAGGTGCTTCTTGTCGCGGCGCTGGGCGAGCTCGAAGGCGTAGCGAAGAATCCGGTCGACGCCGACGCGGCTCATCACCGTCTCCTGGACGACAAATTCGCGGTCGGTGCCCTCGAACATGCGGCCGCCGACCGAGGAATATTCGCCCTCGGTGTTCTCGCGCACGACGAAGAAGTCGATGTCGCCCGGCTCGCGGCCGGCGAGCGGGCTCTTGACGCCCGGCATCAGCTTGACCGGACGAAGATTCACATACTGATCGAACTCACGGCGGAACTTGATGAGCGAGCCCCAGAGCGAGACGTGATCGGGCACCGTGTCCGGCCAGCCGACAGCGCCGAAGAAGATCGCGTCGTGTCCGCCGATCTGCGCCTTCCAATCCTCAGGCATCATCTCGCCGTGCTTGGCGTAGTAGTCGCAGGAGGCGAAGTCGAAGGTGTCGAACTTCAGGTCGAGGTCGAATTTCGACGCCGCCGCCTCCAGCACGCGCAGGCCCTCGGGGATGGTTTCCTTGCCGATGCCGTCACCGGCGATGACGGCGATCTTCAGACTGTTGGATGACATAGGACCTCTTTGCTTCAGGTGTAAGTCGGAATGGTTCGGGTTGTCGGTGCGGGGCTTATCGCAGCATTTCGACCGCGACAGCCGTCGCCTCGCCACCGCCGATGCAGATCGCGGCGACGCCGCGCCGCTGTCCCCGCTCGTGAAGGGCGGCGAGGAGCGTGACGATGATGCGCGCACCGGACGCGCCGATCGGGTGGCCGAGAGCGCAGGCGCCGCCATGGACGTTCATGATGTCGAGCGGAATGCCGAGTTCGCGCATGGCGATCATCGGCACGACGGCGAAGGCCTCGTTGATCTCGAAAAGATCGACATCGGTGAGCTGCCATTCGGCGGCGTCGAGGACGCGGCGGATCGCCTCGACGGGCGCGGAGGTGAATTTTGCCGGCTCTCCTGCGAACTGGCTGGTCGCGACGATCCGCGCGAGTGGCGTCAGGCCACGCTTTTCGGCGCCACTCTCGCGGCCGAGCACCAGCGCCGCCGCGCCGTCGGAGATCGACGAGGAATTGGCGGCGGTCACCGTGCCGCCGGCCCGGAAGGCGGGCTTCAGGGTCGGGATCTTGGCGGCATCTGCCTTACCGGGCTGTTCGTCGCGGCTGACGGTGATCGAGCCCTTGCGGGTCGCGACCTCGACGGGAACGATCTCGGCGCCGAGCGCGTCACTCCCTTGAGCATCAAGGGCGCGGGTCAGCGAGGCGACGGCGTAGTCGTCCTGTTCGGTACGGGTGAACTGGTAGGCTTCGGCCGCGTCCTCTGCGAAACTGCCCATCAGCCGGCCCTTGTCGTAGGCGTCCTCCAGGCCGTCGAGGAACATGTGGTCGATCACCTGGCCATGGCCGAGCCGCAGGCCGGCGCGCGCCTTGGGTAGCAGATACGGCGCGTTCGACATCGACTCCATGCCGCCGGCGACGCGCAGGCCCTCCGGCCGCGCGCAGAGGCTGTCATGGGCCATCATCACCGCCATCATGCCCGAACCGCACATCTTGTTGACGGTGGCGCAGGGGACGGATTTCGGCAGGCCGCCGCCGATCGCCGCCTGACGGGCCGGCGCCTGGCCGAGCCCGGCGGGCAGCACGCAGCCCATCGTCACCTCGGTAACGGCGTCGGTCGCGGCGCCAGTGCGCTGCATCGCGGCGGCGATCGCCCTGGCGCCCAGCTCGGTGGCCGCAAGGCCGGCCAGTTCGCCCTGAAAGCCGCCAAGCGGCGTGCGGGCGCCGCCAAGGATGACGATCGGGTCCTGCATGGCAATGCTCCTTAAAGCGGCGGGCGGGTCGCGGCCAGCGCCGGCCGATCGGATGCCAGCTCGCGCAGAGCAGACAATCGCGGCGTTGCCGAAATCCACTCGGCGCCGGGAAAGCGTAGCTCAACATAGTCGAGCGCGGTGATGGCGGCGATGGTGCCGAGATCCAGACGCTCGCCGGGCGTGTCGAGGACCATCGCATCGAGGCGCTTCAGGCCGTCGGCGACGGAGCGCCTGCGCCTGGCGGCGATCGGATTGGCGTCGAAGGCGTGGTCGGCGAAATCGCCGCTGACGATCCGGCGTCCGATGAGGATCTGCACGGCGGCGTCGCAGACGCCGATACCGGTGCCGGTGATCGCAAGGCTCTTCGGATCACTGGCCGAGAGGGCGCCCTTGCCCTGTCGCTCGGCGACGGTCGCGATGAGCAGGCACTCGGTGATCGTCGTGCCATCGTCGAGAACGAGGCAGGGAACCCGCCCGGCGCTGTTGGCGGCCAGCAGATCGGCCTCGTCCGCCCAGGGATCGACGGTCTGGATCTCCAGATCCGCGATTTTCGCCTCGATCAGCGCCGCATGGGCGATGCGGGCGAAGGGCGAGGTGGCGTTCTTTAAAAGCTTCATGGCCGGAACCTCAGATGCAGCGGCCGCCATCGACCTCGAGGACGGCGCCGGTGATCATCGCGGCTTCGTCGGAGGAAAGGAAGACAGTGGCGTTGGCGATGTCCTCGGGCCGGCTCATCCGGCCGAGCGGGATGGTGGCGATAAATTTGGCGCGGTTCTCCGGCGTATCGGGAACGCCCATGAATTCGGACAGAAGTCCGGTCTCGCCAATCACCGGGGCAATGCCGCAGACGCGGATCTTCATCGGCGCCAGTTCGACGGCGAGCGACTTGGTCAGCGTGTTCACCGCGCCCTTTGACGAATTGTACCAGGTGAGACCCGGACGCGGACGCAAGCCGGCGGTCGAGCCAATGTTGATAATGACGCCGCCGCCCGCGTCGCGCATGGCGGGGACGCAGGTCCGGGTCATGTGGAAGATCGCCTTCACATTGACCGCATAGACCTTGTCGAACTCCTCCTCGGTGACCTCGAGGATCGGCTTGTTGCGGTGGGTCCAGCCGGCATTGTTGACGACGATGTCGATGCCGCCCAGCGCGTCGGTGGCCGTCTTCCACGCCGCTTCGACCGCTTGTCCGTCGGTGAGGTCGCAGGGAATCGCCACATGCCCGTCGCCGAGTTCGCCGGCCACCCGCCGGGCGCCTGCCTCGTTGATGTCGAGCACGGCGACCTTCGCGCCCTCCTTCGCAAAGGCCCTGGCGATGCCTTCGCCGAAACCGGAGCCGCCACCCGTGACGAGGGCGCGCTTGTTGGCCAGACGCATGAATGATCCTCCCGATCGATCGTCTATCTATTCGCCGTGGTTGAACACGACCGTCTTCAATTCCGAAAACTCGTAGAGGGCCTCGAAACCCTTCTCGCGGCCGTGGCCGGATTTCTTCACTCCGCCGAAGGGAAGTTCGATGCCGCCGCCGGCCCCATAGCCGTTGACGTAGACCTGGCCGGCGCGGACCTTTCGGGCCATGCGCATCTGCCGGTCGCCGGCATTCGTCCAGATTCCGGCGACAAGGCCGTAGTCGGTGCCGTTTGCGATGCGGACGGCATCCGCCTCGTCCTCGAAGGTGGAGACGGCAAGCACAGGGCCGAACACCTCCTCGCGGGCCAGGCGATGCTCGGGCGGAACCAGCCCGAGAACGCGCGGCGCGACATAAAAGCCGCCGGCCGGCGCGTTCGGCGAGATCCGGCCGGTCGCCAGCGTCTTGATGCCGGTTTCGGCCGCGTGATCGAGGAAGGACTGGACGCGCGCCTTCTGCTTGGCGCTGACCAGGGCGCCGAGATCGGCGTCTTCGTCATGGGGCGCGGCGACAAGGCTCTCGAACTTCGCCGTCACCCGCTCCAGTACCTTGTCGAGGATCGGTCTGTGGATGAGCAGCCGGCTGCCGGCCGAGCAGGTCTGGCCGCCATTCTGGACGATCGCGCCGGAGATGAACGGCAGCGCCTTGTCGAGATCGGCGTCGTCGAAGAGGATCTGCGGCGACTTGCCGCCGAGCTCCATGGTGCAGCCGACATTGTTGATGGCGCACGCCTGCTGGATCAGCGTGCCGACCTGGGGCGAGCCGGTGAATGACATGAAGTCGATGCCGGGATGGGCGGACAGCGCCGCGCCAGCCTTTTCGCCATAGCCGGTGACGAGATTGATCGCGCCCTCCGGCAGGCCGGCCTCGAGCGCCAGCTGGGTCAGGCGGATCGGCGTCAGGCAGGCTTCCTCGGCCGGCTTGATGACTGTCGCGTTGCCCATCGCGAGCGACGCGCCGATAGTCCGGCCATACATCTGCGCCGGGTAATTCCAGGCGATGATATGGCCGGTGACGCCCTTCGCCTCGCGCAGGGTCATGACGGTATAGCCGTTCATGAAGGGCAGCGTCTCGCCATGCACCTTGTCGGCGGCGCCGGCGTAGAACTCGAAATAACGGGCGCAGGCGGTGATGTCGGCCCGCGCCTGCTTCATCGGCTTGCCGCAGTCGAGCGCTTCCAGCTGCGCCAGTTCCTCGGCGTTTTCAGCGATGAGCAGGGAGAACTTCATCAGCAGCCGGCCGCGCTCGACCGCCGAGAGCCGGCCCCAGGCGCCGCGCTCGAAAGCCTCGCGCGCGGCGGCGACGGCGCGGTCGATCTCGGCCTCGCCGCCAGCGGCGATCTTCGCCACGACTTCGCCGGTCGATGGGGCGATCACATCGATGGTTTCGCCCGAATCCGCAGCGGCCCACCGGCCGGCGATCTGGATCGTCGAACCGCTCGCCGCGTTGTCGAACTTGAACTGCTGGTTCACCGCTTCCTCCCTGTTTTCCGTGCCGGCGCGCTAAGACACCGTCGCGTAGGCGCCTCCGCACCGATTGCCAAGGTCCTCTTACGGCTTCGCCGCGCGCGAGGAAAGCCGCCAGATGAGGACGACGCGCGGCCTCCGACCCTACCCGATCAAACGTCGGTCTTCTCCCCTAACGAAGAGCGGCGTCGACCCGGCGCTTCGTCATAGCAGGACTTTCGGCTCGGGGCGGCCTCGCATCGGAAGGTCGATGAGGAAAGTCTTGCCGGCATGTGGATCGTTCGTTCTGGCCTTGTCCGACAGGCCGGACCAGGCCGAGGTGACGATCATCCGGTCGAGTTTCGGCCCGACGAAGCAGGGGCAGGTGACCTGCCGGGTATCGATCGCGATGGTCCGAACGCGATCGCCCTCCGGCGAATAGGCGTCGACCGTGCCGTTGCCCCAGCGCGCGTTCCAGATCACACCGTCGGCATCGCAGATCGCGCCGTCGAGCCCGCCCTTGCCGCCGCGCTGGTCGAAGAACAGGGTGGGCTCGGCGGTGGGCAAGCCGGTCTGTGGGTCGACCGCGACGCGCATCAGACGGTTGATGGTGGTGTCGGTGAAATAGGCGAGGCGACCGTCGGGCGAGAAGCAGATCGCGTTCGGGATGGTGACGTTGGAATACAGCGTCCGCAATTCGCCGTCGCGATACCAGTAGATCGCGCCAGCGCCCTTCTCGTGCGTCTTGCCCATGGTGCCGATCCACAGCGCGCCGGACGGATGGACGCGGCCGTCGTTCGAACGCGTCGCCGGATTGTCGGCCTCCAGCGGCCGATGCAGCGACAGTCGCCCGGTCGCCGTCTCGCGAATATAGAGACCGTCCTCTGCCGCCATGAGCTGGCGCTCGGTATCGATGACGGCGAGGGCACTCGCCATGAAAGGCAGGGGATGGACGGTCGCTTGCGCCGCGTCGCCGCGCTTTTCGAGCAGGGATCGACCCTCGATGTCGAACCACCAGGCGGTGTCTGTCGCCGGATCGTAGGTCGGACCCTCGCCCAGCTGGCAGGCGATGTCGCAATAGAGGCTGACGGAAATATCGGCGTCGGTCATCGGCGGTCCTGACTTTTCTATCAACCAAGAATGGCCGGTTCGCCCGGTCCTGTCGATCCGGCGCGACGGGCGGCGATTTGCCCAGGCCGCTCCCGGCGCTCGTCGCTCCGATGTGCCCTCCGCAACACATTGGTCGTTAAACAAGATTCAAGATCGCAGGGTTAGTTTGACAGACAGCGCCGTGGCCAACTAGCTCCCGGCAACCCAATCGAGAGCCCCGCCCCTGTGACGTTCCGTCTTTTCGCCCGGCCCGGCCTGGTCGCGCCCTTCAAAGCGACGATCGCCGCGCTCCTCGCGCTGTCGCTCGTCGCCTGCCAGTCGACGGAGCTGACGACCGCCGGCTTGATGTCGGCGAGTGGGCCACGCGCGGCCAGTGCGCTCGCCGGCGAAGCGGAGATTCGCGGGCAGTCCACGCTGGTCCTCGATTACGCCATCGGCCGCACGCTCTACGAGGAGGCGGCCGACGGCCTGCGCTATCCGGCCTCGCTGACCAAGATGATGACGCTCTATTTGCTGTTCGAGACGATCGGCGAAGGTCGGCTCTCGCTCGACAGCGAGCTTGTGGTCAGCGAAAACGCGGTGTCGAAGCCGCCGGCCAAGATCGGCCTCAAAGCAGGATCGACGATCCGCGTCCGCGACGCAGCCCAGGCGATCGCGGTGAAGTCGGCCAACGACGTCGCGACCGTCATCGCGGAAAACCTCGGCGGCTCGGAAGATGGTTTCGCGGCGGCGATGACGGCGAAGGCCCGCTCCCTCGGCATGAGCCGGACGCAATTCGCCAACGCCTCCGGCCTGCCCGATCCGCGCCAGATCTCCACGGCGCGCGACATGGCGACGCTCGGCCGCGCCTTGCTGTCGCGCTTTCCCCAGTATGCGCCGCTGTTCAGCGTGACCGAGTTCGAATATGGCGGCAAGAGCTTCAAGGCGACGAACAAGCTTCTCGGCAAGGTGCCTGGCGTCGACGGTTTGAAGACCGGCTATATCCGCGACGCAGGCTTCCACCTCGTCGCGACCGCCAAGCGCGGCGGACGCCGGATCATCGTCGTCGTGATGGGCGGCGAAAAAGGCAAGGAACGCGACGCCAAGGTGGCCGCGCTGATCGACCAATATCTCGGCGCTGCCCAGTTCGCCGAGCGCTGAGTCTGGCGCCCGGCCGGCTTCGCGAAAAGTCCGGCGATCCGGCAATATGACAGCTACGACATTGGTTTTCTCGCCGTTCGAGGCTCTGGCCCGGCAACGGCCGGCTGATCCCGCACGGCAAACGGGAATCCGCCATTGACGGGATGCCCCGGCGGGGTCGACAGTGGATTCTTCGATCACCGGACGCTGATCGACAAAAATCGCTTGCAAAAGCCCGCAGATCGTAGCGTTTTGCAATTAAGGTATACGAAAGACGACAGGCCCGATTGCGTTGTGTGGCCGAAGCGGACAGTATGCCGGCAACGAAAAGAATCCATTGTGGGGAAGCGAATGGCATCGGTGACGTTCCGGGACGTGCGCAAGGCGTTCGGTCCGGTGGAAGTGCTGCATGGCGTCTCGATCGATATCGAGGAGGGGCAGTTCGTCGTGCTGGTGGGCCCGTCGGGCTGCGGCAAGTCGACACTGCTGCGCATGCTCGCGGGGCTGGAGCACATCTCTTCCGGTGAGATCCTGATCGGCGACCGGGTGGTCAATGCCTTGCCGCCGAAGGACCGCGATATCGCCATGGTCTTCCAGAACTATGCGCTTTACCCGCATATTTCCGTGGCGGAGAACATGGCGTTTTCGCTGATGCTCAAGGGTGCCTCGAAGAACGAGATCGAAGCCCGGGTCAAGCCCGCCGCCGAAATCCTCGGCCTGACCCATCTGCTCGACCGTTATCCGCGCCAGCTTTCCGGCGGCCAACGCCAGCGCGTCGCCATGGGGCGGGCGATCGTGCGCGAGCCGCAGGTGTTCCTGTTCGACGAGCCGCTGTCGAATCTCGACGCCAAGCTGCGCGTCTCGATGCGCTCCGAGATGAAGAATCTCCACCAGCGCCTGAAGACCACCACCGTCTACGTCACCCACGACCAGATCGAGGCGATGACCATGGCCGACAAGATCGTCGTCATGCACGACGGGATCGTCGAGCAGGTCGGCACGCCGCTGGAGCTCTACGACCGTCCCGACAATCTTTTCGTCGCTGGTTTCATCGGCTCGCCGGCGATGAACATGGTGACCGGCGCGGCCGATCCGGACGACCGAACATATTTCGTCACGGGCGATGGACATCGACTGCCGATCGCGCGGCCGGGCAAGGTCGAGCCTGGACGCGAGACGATCTACGGCGTGCGACCGGAGGGGATGAGCCTCGGCGGTGACGTGCCGCTCAAGGTCGAGGTGGTTGAGCCGACAGGCTCCGAGACCCACGTCATCGCCAAGCTTGGCCAGACCGAGATAATCTGCGTCTTCCGTGAGCGCATTTCCGAAGGGCCGGGAGACGAGCTGCGGGTGTCGATCGACCCGAACGCGGTGCATCTGTTCGACGCCAAGTCCGGGGCGCGCGTCTCGGAGTGATCTCAGTCGGCACGCGTCTGGCCTAAGCGGCCTGTCGATGCCAACAATGAGAGACTAAGCCAGACAGACCGTCGCGGCAGCGGGAGGCCGCCGACGGAGAGTGCAGGGAGCGCTTCCGCTCAAGAGGAGGAGATAGCAATGACGATCAATCGCAGAACACTTCTACAGGGTACGGCGGGCCTCGCGGCGAGCGCGGCATTCGGCGGAATGCTCGGAAATGGCCGCGCCTTCGCGCAAGGGGCCATGCCGGAATTCAAGCCGGAAGAGGGCGCAAGTCTCAGGCTGCTTCGCTGGGTGCCGTTCGTGTCCGGTGAGGAAGAAGCCTGGAACGCCAACACCAAGGCGTTTACCGAGGCGACCGGCGTCGAGGTCCAGATCGACCAGGAAAGCTGGGAGGACGTGCGTCCCAAGGCGGCTGTCGCGGCCAATGTCGGCTCCGGCCCCGATATGGTGATGAGCTGGTTCGACGATCCGTTCCAGTATCCCGACAAGCTCGTCGACGTCACCGACGTCGCCACCGCGCTCGGCGAGCAGAGCGGCGGCTGGTACGAGGGCCTGGAAGGCTACGCCAAGCAGGGCGACAAGTTCATCGCCGTCCCGCTGACCGCGATCGGCAACGCCATCTGCTATCGCGACAGCCATATGAAGGCGGCCGGGTTCGACGAGTTCCCGCAAGATACCGACGGCTTCCTCGAGCTTTGCAAAGCGATGCAGGCCAAGGGCACGCCCGCCGGATTCCCGCACGGCAAGGCCGTCGGCGACGGCAACAACTACGCGCACTGGCTGTTGTGGAGCCATGGCGGCATGACCGTCGACGAGAGTGGTAAGCCGGCGATCGACAGCCCCGAGACCAAAGCCGCGATCGAATACGCCAAGGCGCTCTACGCGACCTTCATCCCGGGCACCGAGAGCTGGCTCGACATCAACAACAACCGCGCCTTTCTGGCCGGACAGATCTCGCTGACGGCAAACGGAGTCTCACTCTACTACGCCGCCAAGAAAGACCCCGCGATGGCGGAGATCGCCGAGGACATGCGCACGACCAACCTGCCGATCGGTCCGGTCGGCAAGTCGGTGGAACTGCACCAGACCTCGACGATCAACGTCTTCAAGCACACCAAATACCCGGAGGCGGCCAAGGCCTACATCGCCTTCATGTACCAGCCCGATCAGATGAACGCCTGGATTCAGGGTGCCAGCGCCTATTGCTGCCAGCCGTTGAAGGCGTTCGCCGACAATCCGATCTGGACCTCGGACCCGATCCACGAGCCCTATTCCAAGGCGTCGGCGAGCTTGCGCCCGAACGGCTTTGCCGGGCCGCTCGGACCCTCGTCGGCCGGCGTGATGGCCGACTATGTGGTCGTCGACATGTTTGCGGAGGCGGTCACCGGTCAACGGACGGCCGAAGAGGCGATCGCCAACGCCGAGCGGCGTATCGCCCGCTACTACCGCTAACCAAACGAGGGGCGCCGGCGATCGCTGGCGCCCCTTGGCGTTTTCGACCATCAAGACCGCAGCGATGTGGCGTGATTTACCCGATCCCGTGGGCCGGGCAGCAAAAGAGGAACGAGCAAGCGATGTCGAGCGTCCAGGCGGTACCGCGGCCATCCATCCTGCGCCGGTTCGTGCAAAGCCGGAACGGCCTCGGGCTGCTGTTCATGCTGCCGGCGGCGATCTTCTTGCTGTTCTTCCTCACCTATCCGCTCGGGCTCGGCGTCTGGCTGGGCTTTACCGATACGACCATCGGTCGCACCGGCGTCTTCGTCGGTCTGGAAAACTACGCCTGGCTATTCGACGATCCGGTGTTCTGGCTGTCGGTCTACAACACCGTCCTCTACACCTTCGTCGCCTCGGTGCTGAAGTTCGTGCTCGGCCTTTGGCTGGCTCTGATCCTCAACGAGCGCCTGCCGTTCAAGAACTTCTTCCGAGCGATCATCCTGCTGCCCTGGGTGGTGCCGACAGTCCTGTCGGCGCTAGCCTTCTGGTGGATCTACGATTCACAGTTCTCGATCATTTCCTGGGTGCTCATGCAGTGGGGCTGGATCGACACGCCGATCAACTTCCTCGGCGATCCGAACAAGGCCCGCGCCTCGGTCATCGCGGCCAATGTCTGGCGCGGCATTCCGTTCGTGGCGATCTCGCTGCTCGCGGGGCTGCAGACGATCCCGCAATCGCTGAACGAGGCCGCGGCGCTCGACGGCGCGACGCCGTGGCAGCGTTTCACCAAGATCACCCTGCCGCTGCTGACGCCTATCATCGCCGTGGTGATGACCTTCTCGGTGCTGTTCACCTTCACCGATTTCCAGCTGATCTACGTCTTGACGCGCGGCGGCCCGGTCAACGCGACGCATCTGATGGCGACGCTCTCGTTCCAGCGCGCCATTCCCGGCGGCCAGCTCGGTGAGGGCGCGGCGATCGCCGTCGCCATGATTCCTTTCCTGCTCGCCGCGATCCTGTTCTCGTTCTTCGGGCTGCAGCGACGCAAATGGCAGCAGGGCGCGGCCGATTGAGGAGATATGACCCCGTGAGCCAAGAAACGCTTCCCGGCCGCACCGTCGCCGTGCATGACGACACCGAAGGCATGCAGCAGTTCAACTCGCTGCCGCGCCGCATCCTCGTGGTCTATCTGCCCTTGGCGGTGTTCGTGTTCGTGCTGCTGTTCCCATTCTACTGGATGGCGATCACGGCGGTAAAACCGAACCACCAGCTGACCAACTATACCGACTATAGCCCGTTCTGGGTGGTCAAGCCGACGCTCGAGCATATCCGCTTCCTGCTCTTCGAGACCTCCTATCCGGGCTGGCTGTGGAACACCATGCTGGTCTCCGTTGCCTCGACGGCGATTGCGCTGGCCGCCTCGGTCTTCGCCGCCTACGCGATCGAACGGGTGCGCTTCACCGGCGCGCGGGTCACCGGTCTGTTGATCTTTCTCGCTTATCTCGTGCCGCCGTCGATCCTGTTCATTCCGCTCGCCTTCATCGTTTTCAATGTCGGCATCTTCGATTCCCGGCTGGCGCTGATCCTGACCTATCCGACCTTCCTCATCCCGTTCTGCACCTGGCTGCTGATGGGCTATTTCCGCACCATCCCCTTCGAGCTGGAAGAGAGCGCGCTGGTGGACGGGGCGACGCGCTGGCAGATCCTGACCAAGGTGGTGCTGCCTTTGGCCGTGCCCGGCCTGATCTCCGCCGGCATCTTCGCCTTCACGCTGTCCTGGAACGAGTTCATCTACGCGCTGACCTTCATCTCCTCGTCGGAGAACAAGACAATCCCGGTCGGCGTGCTGACCGAGCTTGTGCGCGGCGACATCTACGAATGGGGGGCGCTGATGGCCGGGGCTCTGCTCGGCTCGCTCCCCGTCGTCATCCTCTACTCCTTCTTCGTCGACTATTACGTCTCGTCGATGACCGGCGCGGTGAAGGAATAGGCGCTTCCGCGGTGCTTTCACGACATTTGGCGGTCCGGTCTCCAGGTCGGCGCAGATCGCCGTTGACTTTGGCCGCTGAATTGATAGCGTTTGCTCGTCCAAGGGGAGTTCCGGCAAGGAACTGAGAGGCCGACGGCTCAAGAAGCGCGCGGCGACCCTACGAACCTGATCCAGTTGACACTGGCGTAGGGATGGAGTGAGCCGCTTCCCGATCCGTTTTCCCCTTTGACGACCCGCCGCCTACGCGGCGCGTTCTCTGGCGACGACAATCGGGGAAGAGGCATCGGGAAACCCCGGTGTGAAGCGGCCCAATCTTACCCAAACCGCGGAACTGGATCTCCTTGTCGAACAGGAGAGCCTATGAACGCCCAGACTCCCACCGTTATTGCCCCCACCGTGACCAGCGGCCCGCTGCCAGCATCCCGCAAGATCTGGCGCGCCGGTACGCTCCACCCCGAAGTCCGCGTCCCGATGCGCGAGATCTCCGTGCATCCGACCGCCGGCGAGCCGCCGGTCACTGTCTATGATTCCTCCGGTCCCTATACGGACGACACGGCAACAACCGATATCGCCGCCGGCCTTCCCCGCAAGCGGCGCGATTGGACGCTCGCGGCCGGAGACGTCGAGGACTATGCCGGCCGGGTGGTCCGGCCGGAAGACAATGGCGTTACCTCCGACGCCAAGCGCGTTCCGACCTTTCCTGTCTCCCATGCACCGCTGCGGGCGAAGAGCGGCAAGGCCGTCACCCAGATCGCCTATGCCCGCGCCGGCATCGTCACTCCGGAAATGGAGTTCGTCGCGATCCGCGAGAATCTCGGGCGCGAGCAGGCCAAGGCCCAGCTGGAGCGGGACGGTCATCCCTTTTCCGCCACCATCCCCGATTTCATCACCCCCGAATGGGTGCGCGACGAGGTGGCGTCGGGCCGGGCGATCATTCCTGCCAACATCAACCATCCCGAACTCGAGCCGATGGCGATCGGGCGCAATTTCCTGGTCAAGATCAACGCCAATATCGGCAATTCGGCCGTGACCTCGTCGATGGCCGAAGAGGTCGAGAAGATGGTCTGGTCGATCCGCTGGGGCGCCGACACGGTCATGGACCTGTCGACCGGCCGCAACATCCACGACATCCGCGAGTGGATCATCCGCAATGCGCCGGTGCCGATCGGCACCGTGCCGCTCTACCAGGCGCTGGAGAAGGTCGACGGGATCGCCGAGAATCTGACCTGGGAGGTCTATCGCGACACGCTGATCGAGCAGGCCGAGCAGGGCGTCGACTATTTCACCATCCATGCCGGCGTGCGGCTGCGTCACATCCCGCTCACCGTCGAGCGGGTCACCGGCATCGTCTCTCGCGGCGGCTCGATCATGGCCAAATGGTGCCTGCACCACCACAAGGAGAGCTTCCTCTACGAGCATTTCGAGGAAATCTGCGACATCTGCCGGATGTACGACGTGTCCTTCTCGCTCGGCGACGGCCTGCGTCCGGGCTCGATCGCCGACGCCAACGACAAGGCACAGTTCGCCGAACTGGAAACGCTCGGCGAACTGACGCAGATCGCCTGGGCCAAGGACTGTCAGGTGATGATCGAGGGCCCCGGCCATGTGCCGATGCACAAGATCAAGGAAAACGTCGATCTGCAGATGAAGGTCTGCGGCGAGGCGCCGTTCTATACGCTCGGGCCCTTGGTCACCGATATCGCGCCGGGCTACGACCACATCACCAGCGGCATCGGCGCGGCGATGATCGGCTGGTTCGGCACGGCGATGCTCTGTTACGTGACGCCGAAGGAGCATCTGGGCCTGCCCGACCGCGACGACGTCAAGGTCGGGGTGATCACCTACAAGATCGCAGCCCACGCCGCCGATCTCGCCAAGGGTCACCCGGCCTCGCAGCTGCGCGACGACGCGCTGTCGCGGGCCCGATTCGAGTTTCGCTGGGAGGACCAGTTCAACCTCTCGCTGGATCCGGAAACGGCGCGCTCGCTGCACGACGAGACGCTGCCCAAGGAGGCGCACAAGACGGCGCATTTCTGCTCCATGTGCGGCCCGAAATTCTGCTCCATGAAGATCTCCCACGATATCCGCGCCGAGGCGCAGAAAGAGGGGATGGAGGAGATGGCCCGCAAATACCGTGAGGGCGGCGATCTTTATATGCCGGCGAACGCGGCCGGCGAAGCGGCGGAGTAGGCCGATGCAGATCGCGGTTCTCGGCGCCGGTGTCGCGGGGCTGGCCTCCGCCACCGTGCTCGCCGAGCGGGGTGCTTCGGTGACGGTGTTCGAGCGTGGCGCCGCCATCGGGGAGGGCGCGGCGTCGCGTCTCGCCGGCGCCATGCTGGCGCCGTGGTGCGAGCGCGAAAGCGCCGAGCCCGAGGTGGTCCGGCTCGGCGCCGGCGCCGCCGACTGGTGGGCGGCCCGCGTCCCCGGTGTGGCGCGGCAGGGCAGCCTGGTCCTGGCGCCGCCGCGCGACCGGGCGGAGCTCGACCGTTTTGCCCGGCGCACCGACCATTTCGACCGTGTCGGGGCAGAGGAGATCGCCGAGCTCGAGCCCAGCCTCGCCGGGCGGTTCCAGGCAGGGCTGCTGTTTGCCGAAGAGGCGCATCTGTGCCCGCGCTGCGCCTTGAAGGCGCTGGCCCGGCGGCTGGAGGGGATGGGGGTCGCATTCCATTTCGGTGAGGACGGGCGCGCTGCGTCCGCGGGCCTCGAAACGGTCATCGATTGCCGTGGCTTTGCCGCCCGCGAGGCCTTGCCGGAGCTGCGCGGCGTGCGCGGCGAGATGGTGCTGCTGCGGACGGCGGAGGTGATGCTGTCGCGGCCGGTCCGTCTCCTGCATCCGCGTCAGCCGATTTACGTCGTGCCGCGTGTGGACGGCATCTTCATGGTTGGCGCGACGATGATCGAGAGCGAAAACCGGGGCGCGATCACGCTGCGCTCGGCGGTCGAGCTTTTGTCGGCCGCCTACGCGCTGCACCCGGCTTTCGCCGAGGCGGAGATCCTCGAGACCGGCGTCGGGATTCGGCCGGCCTTTCCCGACAACCTGCCACGGGTGACGCGGCAGGGACGGGTGATCTCGGTCAACGGTCTTTACCGCCACGGATTTCTGCTGGCGCCGGACGTTGCGGGGCGGGCCGCCGATCTCGCGCTCGGCAAGAGCGGGAGGGTCGCCGCATGACGATCAAGCTGAACGGCGAACCGCGCGAGGTCGCGGCGACGACACTCGATGCTCTTCTGGTCGAACTCGGGCTGGCGGACGCGGTCGTCGCCACCGCGCGCAATTGTGATTTCGTGGCGAAAGAGGACCGACCGGCGACACCGGTCGTCGACGGCGATGCGATCGAAATCGTCGCGCCCATGCAGGGAGGCTAGGAGATTTGTCGATGAACATTTACGGACGCCACCACGCCTCGCGGCTGATGCTCGGCACCGCGCTCTATCCGTCGCCGGCGATCATGGCCGATGCGGTGCGCGCCTCCGGAGCGGAACTCGTCACCGTCTCGCTCCGCCGTGAGAGTGCCGGAGCGAAGGCGGGCCAAGGCTTTTGGGACCTGATCCGCGATCTCGGCGTGCAGGTGCTGCCCAATACGGCTGGCTGCCATACGGTGAAGGACGCGGTGACGACCGCGCAGATGGGCCGCGAGATCTTCGACACCACGCTGGTCAAGCTGGAGGTGATCGGCGAGGCCGACACGCTGCAGCCCGATCTCTTCGGCTTGGTCGACGCGGCGCGAATCCTCGTCGCCGAGGGGTTCGAGGTCTTGCCTTATACGACCGAGGACCTCGTCGCCGCCGAACGCTTGATCGAAGCCGGATGCCGCGTCCTCATGCCCTGGGGCGCACCGATCGGCTCGGCCAGGGGCCTCAACAACCGCTATGGGCTGCGCAGCCTCAGGGCGCATTTTCCGGAGGTGACGCTGATCGTCGACGCCGGTCTCGGCGTGCCCTCGCATGCGGCCGAGGCGATGGAACTCGGCTTCGACGGCGTCCTCCTCAACACCGCAATCGCCAAGGCCGGCGATCCGGTCGCGATGGCGCGCGCCTTCGCGCTGGCGGTCGAGGCCGGGCGGCTCGGCTACGAGGCGGGCGCGCTGGAGCCGCGCGACATGGCCGCGCCGTCGACGCCGGTGCTGGGCAGGGCGCTGCTGGCATGAGCGCGACAATGGATGGGGGCACGCGGATCGGGCTCGATCCGTTTTACCTGATCGTCGACGACGCCGACTGGGTCGAGCGGCTGGTGCCGCTTGGCGTCAGACTGGTGCAATTGCGAGCCAAGGCGATGGACGCGCGGCGGCTGCGCGCCGAAATTCGCCGCGCAAGGGACGTGTGCGAGGCCAATGCCTGCCAGCTCGTGGTCAACGACCACTGGCGCCTGGCGATCGAGGAGGGCTGCGATGTCGTCCATCTCGGGCAGGAGGATCTGGCCGATGCCGATCGTGCCGCCATCCGCCGCGCCGGGCTGAAGCTCGGCCTGTCGACCCATGACCGGGTCGAGCTTGCAACCGCGCTTGCGGCCGAGCCCGACTATGTCGCGCTCGGCCCAATCTGGCCGACCATTCTGAAGGCGATGAATTGGGCGCCGCAGACCCCGGCAAAGCTCGCCGCCTGGCGCGCGGCGATCGGCGACATACCACTGGTCGCGATCGGCGGCCTCACTGTCGCGCGGCTCGGTGAGGTGTTCGAGAATGGTGCCGACAGCGCCGCCGTCGTTACCGACATCACCCGAAACGCCGACCCGGAGGGGCGGACCCGCGAATGGATCGCTGCGACCCGGCGCTGGCGCGCGGGCGGAGAGCCCGAAGCGGCAGGGACGGACAGCGCTTGAGCGCCTCGCCTGTGGTGCTGGCGATCGCCGGCTCGGATTCCTCCGGCGGGGCCGGGATCGCCGCCGACATTCGCGCCGCGCATGACCTTGGCGCCACGCTGCGGTTTGCACTCTCGGCGGTGACGGCGCAATCCGACCGTCAGGTGACCGCCATCCATCCGGTTCCGTTGGACATTCTGCGCGAGCAGATCCGGCTGGCGCTGGAGGATGGGGCAGTCGGCGCCATCAAGATCGGTATGCTCGGCTCGGCGGCCACCGTCGAAGCGGTCGCCTCGGCGCTGACTGAATACACTGACCTGCCCGTCGTTATCGATCCGGTCGTGTCGTCGAGTTCCGGCCGCCGGCTTCTCGACGATGCGGCGATGGCGGTCTTCATCGAGCGGATGCTCCCGCGGGCAACCTTGCTGACGCCGAATCTGCCCGAGCTTCAAATTCTGGCGGCGGCGATCTTGGACGCCGCGCCGCCCGCGACGATCTCGGAGCAGGCGGGCGTCCTCCTTGGGGCCGGCACAAAGGCTGTGCTCGTCAAGGGCGGCCATGACCAAGGCGACGCCGCGGTGGATCTGCTGTTTCAGTCCGGCGGCGACACGCCGGATCGCTTCGCCTCGCCGCGTCGCCCGGTCGCGATTCGCGGCACCGGCTGCATGCTGTCGACGCGGATTGCTATCGCTCTGGCGAGTGGCGAAACCCTCGCGACATCTTGCCGCAGTGGGAAGATCCAGATGGACGAATGGTTTGAACGTGCGGTCGTCAAAGAGAACGCGCATATCGGATGACCGTCTTTGCTTCGGCGGCCGATCTTTCTCCTCCCGATTGGCAGGGTTGCGGAACGACATTCTCCGGATTCGTCGTAAAGTTGGCCTGGATACCATTTCTCCCTCCGATGAAGGCGGGTCGTGTTTCGGCGCAATCTCCGGACGAGGCAAATACCTGCCGAATAAGGGCTGGAAATGTTTCCCTAAGTCTTCCGAAAAATCTTCATTTCTTATCATAATACTATCGGATTCGATCTTTCCGGAAGGACGCCACAGGGGCATCCGAGCAGGCTCCCAAGAACGAATTCGTAATCAATTTCGACGATGTTGCCCCTGTCTCGGAAAGGATCCCCCTCAAGGCTGAAGTTTTGGCGAGCGGCAAGACACACCTGCCGGCGGAACACGTTCCGCTCGGTGAGCGCCGATCTGGTTAAGTGGTTGTTAACCAATCCAAAGCGATAGGCTGACCGACAGTACTACTCGCGTTATCGCGGGAAGAGAGAGAAAAATGACGTTGAACAACATTCGCATCTCGCGGAAACTTTTGATCGCGTTCGCCGCGATTATCGTGACCACGGTGGTCGCGAACTATCTGGTCTACAGGGATTTGGAATCCGTTCAGGCGAGCGTTGCCGCGAACGAGCGGAGCTTCAGCCTCAACGTCAAGGCGGAGGTCATCCTCGAAACGATGGTGGAGCAGCAGAACGCCGTGCGGGGCTTCGTTTTGACGGGCGAAGACAAATTCACCAAGGCCTATGAGAAGGCGAAAGCCGATTTTCTGGAAAGTGCCGCCTTCTTCCGTGGCAACACCGTATCGTCGGAGCAACTGGCGCGTCTGGATCGGTTGGAGGCATTCGTCACGAACTGGCAGGCGCAATCGGCCGAGCGGCAGATCGCCCTTGCCGGAAACCCGATGACGCGACAGCAAGCGATCGATCTGACCACAACCTCGACCTTGGCCGAGGCGCGAGGCATCGTGGCGGAGATCAAGGAAGCGCAGGAACAGATCGTCACTACGCGGATGGAAGAAAAGCATGCCGCGACGTTGGCTGCCGAAATGACGCTCTTCCTTGGTGCGACGGTCGCCCTGCTAATCGCGGCAATAATGGGCTATGTTCTGTCCCGTTCAATAGCGTCTCCGATCAACGCCATGATCGAAGTGATGCGGCGGCTAGCGGACGGAGACAAGACCGTTGTGATAGCGGGAACAGATCGCAAGGACGAGGTCGGGGCAATGGCTGCGGCCGTCGAGATCTTCAAGCAGGCGGCGATCGAGCAGGAGCGTCTGGAGAGCGAGGCCGAGGCGTCGCGGATCGACCAGGAACAGGCGAAGAACCGCCAGGCGGCGTTGGACAATTCCAAGGCCGAGGATCTGCGGACCTTCGTCGGCATGGTCGAAGTCGGCTTCGAGCGGCTGTCGGACGGTGATCTGACGGTGCGCATGGCCGAGCCGGTGGCGGCGGAGTTCGAGCCGATCCGGGCGAAGTTCAACGACAGCGTGGCCAGCCTTGAAGAGGCGATCGGCGGTGTCGTCACCTCGATCGGCTCGATCCGGTCTGGCCTGCAGGAGATCAACACGGCGTCGAACGACCTGTCGCAGCGCACCGAGCAGCAGGCGGCCAGCCTGGAAGAGACGGTTGCGGCGCTGGGCCAGGTGACGACGGCGGTGAACCAGACCGCCGAGGGCGCCGGCAAGGCGCAGACGGCGGCCAGTTCCGCCCGCGGCAAGGCCGAAAAGGGCGGCGAGATCGTCGGCCAGGCGGTTGCGGCGATGAGCCAGATCGAAAAGTCCTCCGAGCAGATCAACCAGATCATCTCGGTGATCGACGAGATCGCCTTCCAGACCAATTTGCTGGCCTTGAATGCGGGCGTCGAGGCGGCGCGGGCCGGCGAGGCCG
>NZ_JAYXIH010000033.1:0-48431 GCF_036016755.1 Aurantimonas sp. A3-2-R12
AGGAGCCGGCGAACTTCCTCGACGTCGGCGGCGGCGCCACCAAGGAAAAGGTTACCGAGGCGTTCAAGATCATCACCTCGGACCCGAACGTCAAAGGCATATTGGTCAATATCTTCGGCGGCATCATGCGCTGCGACGTGATCGCCGAGGGCGTCGTCGCGGCGGTCAAGGAAGTCGGGTTGAAAGTGCCGCTGGTGGTGCGGCTGGAAGGCACCAATGTCGACAAGGGCAAGGCGATCCTCAACGACAGCGGCCTCGCCATCACCGCCGCCGACGATCTCGACGACGCGGCGCAGAAAATCGTCAAGGCCGTGGGCTGACCCTTTTCGCGGTGGGTGGCCTCCTCTCGCTGCCCACCGCCTTTCTTTTTCCTTTCTGCTGACCGACCCTAACGGAGTCTCGCGAAAACCATGTCCATCCTCGTCGACAAGAACACCAAGATCATCGTCCAAGGTCTGACCGGCAAGACCGGCTCGTTCCATACCGAACAGGCGCTGGCTTATCACGGCACAAAGATGGTCGCCGGCACGCATCCCAAGAAGGGCGGCGAGACCTGGCAGGGCAGCGCCGACGGCCGCGCCGTCGAGCTGCCGATCTTCGCCTCGGTCGCCGAAGCGAAAGCCAAGACCGGCGCCGACGCCAGCGTGATCTACGTGCCGCCGGCGGGCGCGGCCGCCGCGATCGAGGAGGCGATCGCCGCCGAGATCGGCCTGATCGTCTGCATCACCGAAGGCATCCCGGTGATGGACATGGTCAAGGTCAAGGCCAGGCTCGACACATCCAAATCGCGGCTGCTCGGGCCGAACTGCCCCGGCGTCCTGACCCCCAACGAATGCAAGATCGGCATCATGCCGGGCAACATCTTCAAGAAGGGCAATGTCGGCATCGTCTCGCGCTCCGGCACGTTGACCTACGAGGCGGTGTTCCAGACCACCAGCGAGGGGCTCGGCCAGACGACGGCGGTGGGCATCGGCGGCGATCCGGTGAAGGGCACCGAGTTCATCGACATGCTGGAGCTGTTCCTGGCCGACGACGCAACCCAGTCGATCATCATGATCGGCGAGATTGGCGGTGCGGCCGAGGAAGAGGCGGCGCAGTTCCTCAAGGACGAGGCGAAGAAAGGCCGCTCGAAGCCGACGGTCGGCTTCATTGCCGGGCGGACGGCGCCGAAGGGCCGCACCATGGGCCATGCCGGGGCGGTGGTCTCCGGCGGCAAGGGCGGCGCGGAGGACAAGATCGCGGCGATGGAAGACGCCGGCATCCGCGTCTCGCCCTCCCCGGCCCAGCTCGGCAAGACCCTCGTCGAACTCCTCAAAGGCTGACGACGGGGCGGCCCTCCACTCGGTTGGGCGCGATCTCGCGATTTGATACCGCGTCCCTTTCCCCTTTAAAGCATCCAACGACGAGATGGCCCCCACGCGGGGCCATCATGCGTGGTTCAACAACCGAGGAGACAGCCGCGATGCCCGAGGCGATGAAAACAATCGAAATGCGCGAGGCCGGCGAACCGGATGTCCTGGAAATCGGCTCGCGTCCGCTTCCGGTTCCCGCCGCTCACGAGGTTCTGGTCAAGGTCACCGCCGCCGGTATCAACGGTCCGGATCTGGTGCAGCGGCGCGGCCACTACCCGCCCCCCAAGGGCGCGTCCGATCTGTTGGGGCTCGAAGTCTCGGGCGAAATTTCCGCGCTCGGCGCGGACGTGACGGCCTGGTCCGTCGGCGACAAGGTCTGCGGACTGACCAATGGCGGTGGCTACGCCGAATATGTGACGATCGACGCCGGCCATTGCCTGCCGATACCGGAGGGCGTCAGCGACATCAACGCCGCCGGCCTGTGCGAAACGTTCTTCACCGTCTGGAGCAATTGCTTCCTCGGCCGCGAATCCAGCAAGGGTCAAATCTTCCTGGTTCATGGTGGCGCCGGCGGCATCGGCTCAACCGCCACCCAGTTGGGTGCGGCGCTCGGCATGCACGTCTTCGTCACCTGCGCTACCGCTGACGACGCGGCATTCTGTGTCGCCAACGGCGCAGAACGGGCGATCGACTACACGGAGGAAGATTTCGTCGAAGTCGTCCGCGCGGCAGGCGGTGCGAACCTAATCCTGGATATCATCGGCGGGCCTTACATCGCCCGCAACATCAAGGCCGCCAAGGCCGACGGCCATATCGTGCAACTCGCCTTCAACGCCGGTTCGAAGGTCGAAATCGACCTGATGCCCGTTATGCTCAAGCGTCTGACCTATACCGGCTCGACGCTGCGTAGCCGTCCCGACGCGTTCAAGGCGGCGGTGGCGGCGGATCTCAAAGAAAAAGTCTGGCCGCTATTCGCCGACGGTACGCTGAAGACCAACACCCATGCGGTGCTGCCGTTCGAGCAAGCGGCCGAGGCGCATAAGATGATGGAAGCGGCCACCCATCGCGGCAAGATCCTGCTGACGCCGTAACGCTCCGCGGACCTGCCCGAAAACGACAACGCCGACGAAACGACAGGGTCGCTTCGTCGGCGTTTTGCTGTTCGGCCGCCGCGTCGCCCGGCGGCCGAAACCCTGCCCTATTCCGCGGCCTCACGAATCGACGCGGCCGACACTTTCGCCGCGCAGAACTTGAACTCCGGGATCTTCCCGTAGGGGTCGAGCATCGGATTGGTCAGACGGTTCGCCGGCGATTCGTTGAAGCAGAACGGGATGAACACCATGCCGTCGGCGACCTCGCGATCGGCCCGCAGCACGGCCTCGATCGTGCCGCGGCGCGTCTCCACCGCGATCATCTCGCCGGCCCGTAGGCCGTGCTTGGCGATCTCGCGCGGATTCATCGCGGCGATACCCTCGGGCTCGATCGCGTCGAGCACCTCGGCGCGCCGGGTCATCGACCCAGTGTGCCAATGCTCCAGCAGCCGCCCGGTGGTCAGCACCATCGGGAACTCCGCGTCGGGCACCTCGTCCGGCGCGCGCAGATCCGCCGGCACGATGCGGCCACGGCCGTCGGCGGTCGGGAACCTGTCGTCAAAGACCACCCATTGCTCCTCGCCGTCGGGCTTCGACGGATAGGTGACGCTCTCATTCGCCTCCAGCCGGTCCCAGGAGATGTAGTTCAGCGAGGCCATCACCTGCCGCATTTCCTCATAGACCGCCGGCACCCCGTCATAGGACCAGTCGAGCCCTGAGCGATTGGCGAGATCGACGATCAATTCCCAGTCCTGCCGCGCCTCGCCCGGCATATCGATCGCGGGTCGTCCGATCTGCACCTGCCGATTGGTGTTGGAATAGGTCCCGAGCTTTTCGGCATGGGCGGACGCCGGCAGGATGACGTCGGCATGCCAGGCCGTCTCGGTAAGGAAGATGTCCTGCACCACGAGATGATCGAGCTTGGCCAGTGCGGCGCGCGCATGGATCTGGTCGGGGTCCGACATCGCCGGATTCTCGCCCATGACATACATGCCCTTGATCGACCCCTCATGGATCGCGTCGATGATCTCGACGACGGTGAGGCCCTTTTTCGGATCGAGCGTCCGGCCCCAGAAATCCTCCATCTCGCCGCGGATATCGACATTCTCGACGGACCGGTAGTCCGGGAAGAACATCGGGATCAGCCCGGCGTCCGACGCGCCTTGCACGTTGTTCTGACCGCGCAGCGGGTGCAGCCCGGTGCCCGGACGCCCGACATGGCCGGTGATCAGCGCCAACGCGATCAGGCAGCGCGAATTGTCGGTGCCGTGAGTGTGCTGCGAAATGCCCATGCCCCAGAAGATGATCGAGCGTTCCGACGTCGCATAGATGCGGGCGACGTCGCGGATCACCTCCGCCGCGATGCCGCAGACCTCTGACATCGCCTCCGGCGCGAAATCCTTGACCTTCTCCTTCAGCGCCTCGAAGCCGCTGACATTGGCCTGGATATATTGCTGGTCGTAGAGCTTCTCCTCAATGATGACATGCAGCATCGCGTTGAGCAGCGCCACGTCGGTGCCCGGCTTGAAGCGCAGCCCATGTGAGGCGTGGCGCATCAGTTCTTGGCCGCGCGGGTCTATCACGATCAGCTTGGTGCCATTTTTCGCCGCCTGCTTGAGATAGGTCGCGGCGACCGGATGGTTCTGACCCGGCCGTGCGCCGATCACGATGACGCAATCGGCCTTCAAGGCATCCATGAACGGCGCGGAAACCGCGCCCGATCCGACGCCCTCGAGCAGCGCCGCCACCGAGGAGGCGTGGCACAGCCGCGTGCAGTGGTCGACATTGTTGGTGCCGAAGCCCTGCCGGATGAGCTTCTGGAACAGATAGGCTTCCTCGTTGGAGCCCTTGGCCGAACCGAAACCGGCGATCGCATTGCCGCCATCCGCATCGCGAATCTTGGTGAGGCCGGAGGCAGCGCGCTCCATCGCCTCTTCCCAGGAAGCTTCCCGGAAGACGTCGGAGACGTCCATGAAGCGCATGTCGATATCGCCGTGCTTCGGCGCGTCGTCGCGGCGGATCAACGGCTTGGTCAGCCGGTCCTTCGACATGGCGTAGTCGAAGCCGAAGCGGCCCTTGACGCAGAGCCGGTTTTCGTTGGACGGCCCATCGCGGCCGTCGACCAGCACGATCTTGTTGTCCTTGGAATAGACCGTCGTCTGGCAGCCGACGCCGCAGAACGGGCAGACCGAATCCGTCACCTTGTCGAATTCCTTGACGACGCGCTTGCGGCCGTCCGTGTCCATCAGCGTCTTTTCGTACAATGCGCCGGTCGGACAGACCTGAACGCACTCGCCGCAGGTCACGCAGGTCGAAAAACCCATCGGGTCGTGAATGTCGAACACCGGCACCGCGTGATGGCCCCGATCGGCCATGCCGAGCACGTCGTTGACCTGCACTTCGCGACAGGCGCGAACGCACAGATTGCAGGCGATGCAGGCATCGAGATTGACGGCGATCGCCGGGTTGGAAATATCGTGGATGCCGGGGGTGTTGTCCGGCATTCCGTGGGTGGTTGACGCCGCAACGCTGTTCGGCCCGGCCTCGCCGTTCAGCGACGGGTTCTTGCCGTCGAATTTCGAGGGCAAGCGCTTGGAACCGGTGATCCCGAAATCCGCCGCCCAATTCCAGAAGGACGATTGGCTGTCCGGGCTTTCCTCGGGCGGGCGCATGTCGGCGGCCAGCATCTCGAAGACCATCTCGCGCGATTTCTTGGCGCGCTCGCTGGCCGTCTTCACGACCATGCCGGCGGCCACCTTGCGCTGGCACGACGCCGCCAGCACGCGCTCACCCTCGACCTCGACCATGCAGGCCCGGCAATTGCCGTCCGCGCGATAGCCGGGCTTGTCGAGATAACACAGATGCGGAATCCGGTTGCCCTCGCGCTTGGCGACTTGCCAGATGGTTTCGTCCTTGCCGGCGGAAACCGACTGGCCGTCCAAGGTGAAGCTAATCAGCTCGGCTTGCGTCTCGAGCCTGTCCGCATGGTCGCCGGCGACGCGGCCACCGTCGGCGGAGGCCGCACGTCCCACTGCGTTGTCAGGCGATACATTGCTCATATCGGCTGGGCTTTCGTTGCTGTTGTTCTGATCGGAGCCGCTCATCACAAATCCCCCCGGAAATATTGCAGCAGATGGTTCACCGGGTTCGGTGCCGCCTGCCCGAGCCCGCAGATCGAGGCATCGCGCATGACCTGTTCGAGATCGCGGATCGTCGCCTCGTCGAGCTTGCCTTCGGTCCTCAAGAGCTTGCCCATCTTCTCGGTGCCGCCCCGGCACGGGGTGCACTGGCCGCAGCTCTCATGGGTGAAGAAATCGACGAGGTTCAACGCCACGTCCTTGATATTGTCGGCATCGGAAAACACCACGATCGCGTGGCTGCCGACGAACGAACCCAGTTCCGCGAGCTTGCCGCCGAAATCGAGTGGCACGTCATCAAGGCTCGCCGGCAAAATCCCGCCTGACGCCCCGCCCGGCAGATAGGCCTTGAAGCTGTGGCCGTCGGCCATGCCGCCGCAATGTTCCTCGATCAGTTCGCGGATCGTCACACCCGCCGGCGCAACCTTGACGCCGGGATCTTTCACTCTGCCGGAGACCGACCAGGAGCGCATGCCCGGATGGTCGGGCTTGCCCTGCGCGCGGAACCATTCGGCGCCGTGCTCCAGGATTTTCGGTACCCAGTAGAGCGTCTCGACATTGTTGTTGAGCGTCGGACGGCCGAACACGCCGACCTCGGCGATATAGGGCGGGCGGTGACGCGGCAGGCCACGCTTGCCCTCGATCGACTCGATCATCGCGCTCTCTTCGCCGCAGATGTAGGCCCCTGCCCCGCGCCGCAGTTCGATGAAGCCCGGCGCGACCAGTCCGGCCGCCTCCAGCGCGGCGATCTCGGTTCGCAGGATTTCCAATACAGCGGGATATTCGTCGCGCATGTAGAGGTAGATCCGCTCCGCCTCGACGACATGCGCGCCGATCAGGGCGCCCTCGAACATCGGATGCGGGTTGCGTTCGAGATAGTAGCGGTCCTTGAAGGTGCCCGGCTCGCCCTCGTCACCGTTGATCGTCATCAGGCGCGGGCCAGGATAACCGCGCACGAAGCCCCATTTCTTGCCGGCCGGGAAGCCCGCGCCGCCAAGCCCGCGCAGCGACGCATCGGTCAGCTTCTCGAGGACGGTATCGGCGGCGAGCGCGCCGGTGCGCACCTGCTCCCAAATTCCGTATCCGCCCTTGGCGCGGTAGGCCGCCAGCCCTTCGTAGTCGGGCTTCAGGACGCCGGTTTCGCCGGCCTCGGCCATCTTAATCAGCCCCGCCGCGCTGGCGTGGCCGACCTCGCGGTCGCCGATTCGGGCGGCCGGCGCGACATCGCAGCCGCCCATGCAGGGTGCGCGCATGACACGGACTTTCGCAGGATCGACTTCCGCCTCCAGTCCGGCGATCACATCCTCGGCGCCCATGCACATGCAGGTCACCGAATCACAGACCCGGATGGTCAGCGGCGCGGGCGTCGGCTCCCCTTCCTTCACCACGTCGAAGTGGTCGTAGAAGGAGGCGACTTCGTAGATCTCGACCTGGCTCAGCCGCATTTCCTCGGCCAAGGCCCGGATATGCTTGGCCTGTAGGCAGCCAAATTGATCCTGAATCAAATGAAGGTGCTCGATCAAGAGGTCGCGCCGCCGCGGCCGATCTCCGAGCAGATCGTGAACCTCGCGGTGCGCGCCCTCGTCGAGCTGGCGTCCTTTTGGCTTGGCGCCGTCGCGTTTGCGCGGCATTCGCGCGGCCGGTTGGTCAAGCATAATTCGGCTCCCCCGTTTCGCGGATATCGGCGAAACATCAATTCCCACGCTCAAGCTCCGCGGAGATCTCCACGAAAACTCTGCGGTCCTCAAATGAAATGGCCGGGATACGGTCCGTTTGCTGGCGATCAGGTGGCGCCACGCCCGCTATCCCTCCGGGAGCCCTGTCCGGGGTGATTACCCTAACACGCCAGCTATGTGATGCAAGGCGTCGATCGATGCATTGCCGATCCGATTACTATCGAATTCCAAGCGCTTGCGTCAGCGTGAGCCCGTCTACCGCTCCACGGGTTCCGGTGGCCGGTCACGGCTGAAGGCGTAGGCGACCAGACCCGCCACCAGCAGCACGGCGTAGAAGGCGAAAACGGTGGCGTAGGCCGATTCGGAGGAGATCTCGGGATCGGCGAGGGCGAAGACGCCACCCGAGAGGAACTGGATGGCGCCAGCGCCGCCGATCGAGAAAAAGTTCAGCAAGGTGATGCCGCGCCCCAGCAAATGCGGCTGCATAAAGCTGCGCGCATGAGCCATGATCAGGGCGTAGTTGGCGCCAAACAGCGTGATCGCGGTGAGCAGAATGACGGCAGTCGGTGCGGAACCGGAGCCGAGGACGGCCAACCCCGCCAGCAGGATTGCGTTCACCGACGAGCCGACAATGGGGATCCATTTGCGGGTCCGGAAGATGACATCGAGCGGCCCGTGGGCGACCGTCCCCACGATCAGGGCGATGGCCATCAGCAAGGTCGCGTTGCCGACCCCTGCCAGGTCGAAACCGTAGACGTCGGCGAGATAGGGGCCGGCCCACAGGCCGCGGAGGTTTGCCGCCGGCGCATAGGCGACGAAGGCCATGGCCATCAAGGGCCAGAGTTCGCGCATCCGTAAAAGATCGAGGAGCGAGCCGCGATCCGTCGCGTTTTCAGCCGTCGGCACGGGCGGATCGCGCAGCACCCACATGATGATCAAGGCCAGAAGCAGGGTCACGACGGCGAGCCCGGCCATCACCTGGCGCCAGCCGACCGCCTCCACCGCGAGCGCCAGCGGCGCCGAGCCGAGCACGCCACCACCAAGACCGAAAGCGACGAACCAGGACGCAAACATCGCGAAGCGGCGCGGGTGAAAGGTCCGCGCGAAGATAAAGAACGCCGCCATCAGGATCGGCGCGCAGCCGGCCCCGATCAGAGTCATCGCGACGATGATCGCAACCGCCCCGTTGGCCAATGCGAACAGTGTCGAGCCGGCGGCAGCGGCGAGAAGAAACAGCGCCACCGTACGACGCGGACCATACCGATCGAGGGCGAATCCGACCGGAAACTGCATCAGCGCGAAGGCGATGAACCACAGCCCCGCCGCGCTCGACAGCGCCACCTCGCCGATCCCCAGATCCCGCGTCAGCTCCGGTGCGAGAACTGCGAGAAAGGAGCGGAAGAACTGCGAGAGGATGTAGGTGACGGCGAGAATGACGACGCCGGTCATCGGCGGTTTCCTTCGATGCTGGAACGACGACTGGCGCCGACCCTATCAAATCAGGAGATCGGCGAGGATATGGTTGTCGGTGATATCCTGGTAGCTGACCCCGCCCTCCTCGAACCGATTCAGGAGACCGGCGAAATTCGTCGAATCCTTGGTCTCGATGCCGATCAGGATCGAGGCGAAATCGCGGGCCGATTTCTTCAGATACTCAAAACGCGCGATATCGTCGTCGGGTCCGAGATAGTCGAGAAAATCCTTCAGCGCGCCGGGCCGCTGGGCAAGCCGCAGGATGAAGTATTTTTTCAGGCCCTCAAAGCGCAGCGCCCGCTCCTTGACGTCGGGCAACCGCTCGAAATCGAAATTGCCGCCGGAAACGACCAGCACGACGGTCTTGCCGCGCACACTCTCGCCCAGGCTGCGCAGCGCGTCGATCGCCAGCGCGCCGGCCGGCTCCAAAACGATGCCCTCGACATTCAGCATCTCCAGCATGGTCTGGCATAGCCGCCCCTCCGGCGACAGGATCACCCGCTCCGCCCCGAAACCACGCAGCGTCTCGAAGGGCAGCTTGCCGATTTCGGCGACTGCCGCCCCGTCGACGAAGCCGTCGAGCTGCGGCAGGCGAACCAGTTTGCCTTCGACGAGACTGGTGCGCAGGCTGGGGGCGCCGAGCGGTTCGACGAAATGAAAATCGGGCGACCCGTCGCCCTCGAAATAGCGGGTGAGCCCCGAGGCAAGCCCGCCTCCCCCCACCGGCAGGATCAGCATGTCCGGCCTCTCGCCGTCGAGCTGGCGCTCGATCTCGAGCCCGACGCTGGCCTGGCCCTCGACGATGTCCTCATGATCGAAGGGCGGCACCATCGGCGCGCCGGTCTCGGCGGAATAGGCCTTGGCCGCGGCGTAGCAGTCGTCGAAGAAGTCGCCGATCAGTTCGATTTCCACCGCGTCGCCGCCGAAGATGCGGGTCTTGTCGATCTTCTGCTGCGGCGTCGTCACCGGCATGAAGATGCGGCCCTTGAGCCCGAAATGCCGACAGGCGAAAGCGAACCCTTGCGCGTGATTGCCGGCCGAGGCGCAGCAGAACTTGCTGGTTGCCGAGCCGGCCGCGATGCGCTTGCGCATGAAGTTGAAGGCGCCGCGGATCTTGTAGGAGCGGACCGGCGTCAGATCCTCGCGCTTGAGGAAAATCCGGGCGCCATAGCGGGCCGACAGATGCTCGTTGAGTTGCAGCGGCGTTTCGGGGAACAACGCGCGGAGCGCGTCCTCCGCGCTGGCGACGCGGGAGCGGAATTCGGAAGTGGACATGAGACGGTTCTTGGATTTTGGGGCGCGCGGCGTGGCGTTCCCGGGAGATGTGCGGATCGACGGGGCGTCCCGGCGATCAGGAAGCGATAGTGCTGTCGGGCCGACCACCGCGAGCCGGACGGGTCCATTCCGCACCACACCGCGAGGCGGCACGGGGATCGGACGCGCCGGCGCCGATAATCAGGATCGCGGCTCCGCCGATCGAGATATCCAATACCATCGCACGCCCCTTTCCCGCATCGGTTGCCGTTGCGCTCAGCCATCGGCCATCGCGGCGGTTTTGTAAAGTCGGCCGGCCGTTTTGCTAACGTCGATTCAACCTTCGCACCCGGGGTGAACGCGGCGATTCTTGCGTCTCTGTCGCCAGCTGCGAGGCGGCCCCAAGGCGTCTCGGCAACGGACGTTCAATGGCCGGATCGCGCCCATGAAAGACATTTATATCGCCTCTTCCCATGCAGTCCATGCAGCGTCCGAGCTACGATCTTCGATGAAAATGGGATAGTTCGATAGCGTTCAACTTGTTGAACGCCGGCCCTTTTGTTACTGTAGTTGAAAATTTACGAATAGGCGTTCTGCCGGTGAGATTTGTTGCTATCGACGTCGAGACAGCGAATGCTGACATGGCATCCATATGCTCTGTCGGTGTCGCCGAATTTGATGGAAATGCACTCGTCTCCGAATGGTATTCGCTCATCGATCCCAGCGACTATTTTGACCCTATCAACGTATCAATTCACGGGATCGATCAAGCCGACATTCAAGGTGCGCCGACCTTTCAGCAGGCGGCGCCGGAAATCACCCGTCTGGTCGGTGATCAGGTGGTGGTAACACACACACACTTCGACCGAGTTGCGGTGCACCAAGCAGTAGGTAGGCACTCGATCTCGCCTCCGAACTGCACCTGGCTCGACTCAGCCCGCGTCGCTCGTAGAACTTGGGCAGAATGTGCCCGGTCGGGCTACGGGCTGGCCGACGTTTGTAGGCAGATCGGCTACCCATTCAAACACCATAATGCCCTCGAAGACGCAAAGGCATCCGGCCAGGTTATGCTTGCCGCGATGCAGGAGAGCGGTCTCGACTTAGAGGCCATGCTCGCGCGTGTGCAGCAACCCATCGACCTAACGTCAAGCAGCACGGCTTCAATCAAGCGCGAAGGCAACCCTTATGGTCCGCTTGCAGGTGAGGTGATCGTGTTCACTGGTGCCCTAAATATGCCCCGTCGGGTAGCCGCAGACATCGCAGCATCCGTTGGATGTGCGGTAGCCGCTAGCGTAACGAAGAATACAACGCTGCTCGTGGTCGGTGATATGGACGTGCAGAAACTGGCTGGTCACAGTAAAAGTTCCAAACATCGCAAAGCTGAGGAACTGGTGGCATCCGGCCTGCAGCTCCGCATCATTCGCGAAACCGACTTCAAGGAATTGGTCGCTCTTGGATAGCTGAAGATGGTCGCTCAGCGTATGTCTAATTTGGCGGCATCGCTGCCGTGGCCGGGCCTGATTCCGGCGTTCTGTCGCGGCTCAGCTCGCCGCATGGCCCGTTCCAGCACTGAAAAGGTGGCTGGGACGAGAGACTGCGCGACATTGAAGCGCAGGAATCCGCTCGCGGCCTGGGTGAGACTGAAGGCATTGCCGGGAGCCAGAACGACACCTTCCGCGAGCGCGGATCGTGCCACATCGGCGGCATCCAGACCCGCGGGGAGTTGGCACCAGAGGAACATGCCCGCATTGGGTTCGATCCACGGGGTCAGACCGAGGCTTTTCAGTCTGGCGCTGACCTGCCCCATCGCGTCGGCAAGGCGGGTGCGCAGGCCGCCGGTATGTTTGCGATAGGCTCCATCCTTCAGCAAAGCCAGCACCAGCTCCGCCGAGAAAGAGCCGCCACCGAAGGAGGTGGCGAGCTTGAGATCCACCAACTCTTCAATCCAGTCCTGACGTGCCGCAACGAAGCCGCACCGAACCGCCGCCGACAAGGTCTTGGAGAAGCTGCCAATATGAATGACGCGATCGAGCCCGTCGAATGCCGCCAGACGCGGCGCGGGCTCCTGCTCGAAATCCGCAAAAATGTCATCCTCGACGATGAGCAAATCGTGCTGTTCGGCGAGTTTCAAGACGCGGTGCGCGACGACGGGCGACAGGGTCGCCCCGGTGGGATTGTGAAGCGCCGAATTGGTTATGTAGAGGCGAGGCGCGTGCTCCGTCAGAGCCTTTTCGAACAGCTCCAGGTCCGGGCCCGTATGCGTATAGGGTACGCTGACGACCTTGACACGATGGACGCGCAGCATGGCGTGGAAGTTGAAATAGCAGGGATCGTCGAGCAGGACCGTATCGCCGGGCTCGACCAGAAACCGGCACAGCAGGTCGATGGCCTGGGTGCCGGATTCCGTCAGCATGATCTGATGGGGAGGTGCCTCGATCCCACGATCCGCCAGGCGCCGCGACAGCAGCTGTCTTAGCGCGGGCAAACCGTGAGGGGTGCTGTAGTCCGTCAGGCTGGCCTGGCCTTCTCGTGCCAACAGGCGCAAGGCGCGGCGAATATCCGCATCCGGCATCCAGGACGCGGGCAGCCAGCCGCAGCCGGGCTTCAACAGGCTGCTTCCCGCATCCAGCGATTGCCGCGTCATCCAGATCGGATCGACCTCGCGGTCGAGGCGCGGTCCGATATCGGAAAGGGAAAAGGGCGGCAGGTGCCCCGCGACGTAGAAGCCGGAGCCGCGCCGCGACAGGATCACCCCCTCGGCCGCGAGGCGGTCATACGCATCGACGACAGTTGATTTTGATACCTGCATCTTCTGCGCCAGACCCCGGATCGACGGCAACCTGACGCCCGGTGCTGTCTGGCGGCTCGCAATCTGCTTTCGCACGGTCGCCATCACCTGCTCGACAAGTGTGCAGCCCGCCAACCGGCCCCGGTCCCGTGCGCTCATCTGTATTGCCTCGCCCGCCACTACAGTTTCTAAATATTGTAATGGACTGTCTCTGGAAGCGCCATATCCCTCCCGCCATGTTCCACCTGGAAAAAGGGGGATCGGATGGACGAGACGAAGAGCGGCTGGTTCTACGGCTTCATCGGAGTTGCGATTTTCAGCGGATCGCTGCCAGCGACGCGGGTGGCGGTCGCTGATTTCGACCCGGTGTTTCTGACGATTGTCCGCGCTGCGATCGCGGGCTTTCTGGCGCTTGCCCTTCTTGTTCTCCTTCCCCAGAAACGCCCGGACCGGAGCGATCTTGCATCCTTGTTCATCGTCGCGCTCGGGGTGGTGGTCGGCTTTCCCTTGCTGACAGCGCTGGCTCTGGAACACATCACCTCCGCCCACTCGATCGTTTTTATCGGCCTCCTGCCTCTCGCGACCGCAACTTTCGGCGTGCTTCGGGCTGGCGATCGCCCGCGTCCCGTATTCTGGCTGTTCTCGATTGCCGGCAGCTCGCTCGTCGCCGGCTTTGCCCTGACACAAGATTTTTCAGCCTCATGGACCGGCGATCTGTTGATGCTCGCGGCCATCGTCGTGTGCGGCATGGGCTACGCGGAGGGGGGCAAGCTGTCTCGCAAACTCGGCGGTTGGCAGGTGATCTCTTGGGCGCTCGTTCTGTCCCTGCCGGTGATGGCTCCCTTGGCTGCCTATACGATGCCCGCGACCTTCTCGGAGGTCAGCCAGCCGGCCTGGATCGCGCTCGCCTACGTCTCCTTGTTCAGCATGCTCATCGGCTTCGTGTTCTGGTATCGCGGGCTCGCCCAAGGGGGCGTCGCCGCCGTCGGGCAACTGCAACTGCTTCAGCCATTTATGGGGTTGATGCTCGCAGCGACGTTGCTCCACGAAGATGTCAGCTGGCCGATGGCGGCCGTCAGCCTCGCCGTGGTCGCTTGTGTCGCGGGCGCGAAAAAATTTGCTTAGATATCAATACGGCGGCACGCGAATCGAGGCGCCGCGACCGCCCCGTTCACACGAACAGATCAACCAGCTCGAACGTCTCGACGTCAACGATGCCCTTGTCCGAGATCCGCAAGGACGGAATCACCACCAGCGCGAGCAGTGAGTGCTGCATATAGGCGTTATTGAGCGTACAGCCGGCGTCGCGCATCGCCGCGATCAGCCGGTCGGCCTTGGCGGCGACGATCTCCGCCCGCTCGTCCGACATCAACCCGGCGATCGGCATTTCGATCAGCGCCCGCTCCTCGCCATCGGCGAAGAAGGTCACGCCGCCGCCGACCTCGCCCAGCCGGTTGGCGGCGAGCGCCATGTCCGCCTCGGACGTGCCGACGACGATCATGTGGTGACTGTCATGCGCCACCGTCGAGGCCATGGCGCAGCGGCCGCGATAGCCGAAACCGGAGACGAAGCCATTGACCACCTCGCCGCTCGCCCGGTGGCGTTCCACCAATGCGATGCGGCAGACGTCATTGGCGACATCGGGCATCGCCACGCCGTCCACGACAGGAATCGTCGCCGTCAGCGCCTTGGTCGGCGCCTGGTTCTCGACGACGCCGATGACCCGAACCTTCGCCGTGCCGCCTGCGCCCGCCGGCGCCGCCACGCAAAAGTCCTCGGCCGTCAGAGGCCGGACAAGCTTTACCGTCGCCTTGGCCGAGGCCGGATAGGCATAGGCCGGCATGTCGGCTTCGAGCGTCCCTGCCGCCGCCAGACGCACGCCGCGGCCATAGACTTCGTCGATGGTCAGCTCGGTCAGATCGGAGACGATCAGGAAATCGGCGCGCCGGCCCGGCGTCACCGAACCGATCTCGCGCTCCAGCTTGAAGTGCTCGGCGGTGTTGATCGTCGCCATCTGAATCGCCGTCATCGGCTTCAAGCCGCGTGAAATGGCATGGCGAACCACTCGGTCCATATGTCCCTCGCGCAGCAGCGTGCCGGAATGGCAGTCGTCGGTGCACAGGATGAAGTGGCGCGAATCGAGCCCCATCTCCGTGATCGCTCGGACTTGAGCGGCGACGTCGTACCAGGCCGAGCCGAGGCGCAGCATCGCCTTCATGCCCTGGCGCACCCGCGCGGCCGCGTCCTCCATGCGAGTGCCCTCGTGGTCGTCCTCCGGCCCGCCGGCGACATAGCCGTGGAAGGCCCGCCCGAGATCCGGCGAGGCGTAGTGCCCGCCGACGGTCTTGCCGGCTCTCCGGGTCGCGGCGATCTCGCCGACCATCGTGGCGTCATTCGCCGCGACGCCGGGAAAGTTCATCACCTCGCCGAGCCCGATGATCGCTGGCCAGTCCATCGCCTCGGCGACATCGGCCGGGCCGAGCACGGCACCGCCCTCCTCCAGCCCCGGCGCCGAGGGCACGCAGGACGGCATCTGCACCCAGACGTTGACCGGCTGGACCACCGCCTCGTCATGCATCAGCTTGACGCCCGGAAGGCCGAGGACATTGGCTATTTCGTGCGGGTCGATGAACATCGAGGTAGTGCCGTGCGGAATCACCGCGCGGCAGAACTCGGTCACCGTCACCATGCCGCTTTCAACATGCATGTGCGCGTCGCAGAGCCCTGGCATCACATAACGCCCGGCGGCGTCGACAACCCGCGTTCCCTCCCCGATCGTATGGGCGGCATCGGGGCCGCAATAGGCGAAACGTCCCGCCTTTACCGCAATGTCGGTAGCGGGAATGATTTCGCCGGAGTGGACATTCACCCAGCGCGCGTTGCGGACGACAAGGTCGGCCTGGGTACGCCCCATGGCGACATCGACGAGTTGAGGCGCGACGCTGTCGAATGGCTCCGGACGGTCCATGCTCATGAGTTATCCACACCCCTACGCGATTTCTGAAAATCGAATCTGACAAGGTAGCGGGAGGCCCATCGAGGGAGATGGCACACCGCTCTTGTTCCACAACTGTTGCGATTGTTCGCATAAAGTGGTCGAGGAAACATCCGCAACCTCTTCTACTCAATGGTGCGGGCGGCGGGACTCGAACCCGCACGGGACGAAGCCCGAGGGATTTTAAGTCCCTTGCGTCTACCATTCCGCCACGCCCGCTCCGGGCGGAGCACAACGCCATGCCGCGAGCGGTGTCAAGATTTGTGCATCATTGCCACAGTTCACGAAAATTCCACTGACGTGTTCGGCGAAAATGGGGTACCGTCTCACTTGCGATGATGTTTCGTTGCAGCGAGCGCGAAAAAGGGGGTGGCATGAGGAATGATTTCGACCGTCCCGACATGACCGCATATTCGTGCGGAGTGCCTGTGCTCGACACATTCGAGGGCCTCTACGCCTCCGGTCTGCTCACATGCCTGAAGCGACAGAATCTGGCGCTGGAACGCCTTCGGCATGCCTTGGAGAACGAATTGGCATCGCCGGCCCGCGGATGCGTCCCGCGAAGGCGCCTGCTCTCCAAAGCCTGAATGCCGAAGGCCCGCATGGCTCGATATTGGCGTTGCGCGTGTCGAATGGTTTCGGCCGCTGCGCCTTGAGGGCCGTGTGGCCGGAGTCCCGACCTCTGCAACCGGCAGGGCGAAGCAACGGATCAGGCTTGCGATCGTCGCGCACAGCGCGAACGCGTTGGAGCCGACCGCACACCTAGGTTTCAGGCGGCCGTCAGACCGCGCCTCTTGGCTTTCCCAACGGGCAAGGGAATTTCCGAGGCAGGTTTGGGCCGGCCGAAGAAGTATCCCTGCAACTCGGTACATCCGAGCGCCTGCAATTTGCGAAACTGGTCTTCCGTCTCCACCCCTTCGGCGGTCGTCGTCAAACCGAGATCCCGGCCGAGCGCAATGACCAGTTCGACGATCGGCAGATGGTCGGAGTTATCGGACATGTCCCGGATGAAGGACTGGTCGATCTTGATCTTGTCGAAGGGAAAGCTGCGCAGATAGCTAAGCGACGAGTAACCCGTGCCGAAATCGTCCAGGGCGACCCTCACGCCCAGTTCGCGCAATTGGTGCAGGATCGTCAAGGTGTGCTCGCTGTCTTCAAGCAGCACCGATTCGGTGATTTCGAGTTCAAGGCGATCGGCGGAAAGGCCCGAAGCGGCCAGGGCATTGACCACCGCCTGCACGAGCGCCTGGCTACGAAACTGCGCTGGAGAGAGATTGACCGCGATCCGGATATCCGCCGGCCATCGGATCGCTTGCTCACAGGCCTGCCGCAGGACCCACTCGCCGAGATCGACGATCAGTCCGATATCCTCGGCGACCGGAATAAACTCGTCCGGCGGTATCATCCCCCGTATCGGATGGCACCAGCGGACCAGTGCCTCGAAACCACAGATTTCCTCGCGCGCGGCATTCATGACCGGCTGATAGAAGACATCCAGCTCGTTGTTGGGAAGAGCCTTGCGAAGATCGGCCTCCAGCCCTTTGCGCGCCTGGAGTTGGTCATCCATCTGAGGCTCGAAGAAGCAGAACGTTCGTTTGCCGCTGGTCTTGGCTTCGTAGAGCGCGAGATCGGCTTGCTTGAGAAGGACATCCGCGTCTTCCGAATTCCCCTTGAATTCGGCGATACCAATGCTCAGACCGATCAGCACTTCCTGGCCGTCGATTTCGTAGGGCGCGCTGACCGCTTCGATCAGTCGGGAAGCGATCGCGTCGAGGTCGCGAGGCTCGTCCGACGGCAGGAGAAGCAGCGTGAACTCGTCGCCCCCGACTCGCGCGACCAAATCCTTCTCGCGAACATTACAACGCAGCCGGTCGGCCACGCATTTCAACAGTTCGTCGCCGCGCTGATGGCCCAGGGTATCGTTGACATCCTTGAACCGATCGAGATCGAGACACATGATGGCGAGGAAACTCTGGTTTTGCCGGGCGCGGGACAGCGCTTGATCCAATTTCTCGCCGAACAGGACCCGGTTGGCAAGGTCGGTCAACGAGTCGAAATGCGCCATGTGGACGATCTGGTGCTCCACCCGGCGCAGGTCGGTAATGTCTTCGTAGGTTGCGATCCAGCCGCCGTCGCCTAGCGCCGCGTGCGTGACGGAAAGGGAACGCCCGTCGAAGCACTCCTGGACAAAAACCGAACTCCGGTGATCGTGTATAAGTTCGTGTTGCTGGAAGTAAATCTGCCTCAGGGCCGCCGAGCTATCCGCCTCACCGGCTCCGCTCACCAGTTTATCGAGCGGCACTCCCGGCTGCAGTGCAGCGTAGGATAGACCGAACATCGCGCCAAACCGCTCGTTCCAGACGACCAGATGTCCTTTCGCGTCGAACATGCAGAGGCCTTGGGACATGTTGCTCAAGGCCGCCCTGAACCGGCGATTTTGGGTCTGCAGCGCCGCCGAGGTCGCTCTCAGGTCGTCGGCGAGGTCGTGGAGGTCGTCGTGCGCCCGGCCAAGTAACCGGTTGTTCCAGACCAGCAGCAGGATCAGCGCGACGCCGCAAACGATCAGGCCGGCAGCCAGTCCGGTGAAAACGTAATGAAGGCGCAACAGTGCCTTCTGATCTTGCGCGACGCGCTCCGCCCCGAGTTGCGTCGCAAAGGATGCGAGCGAGGCAAGCTCCGTTTCGAAGGGATACAGCAACCGATCGAGTTGGCGAGCAATCACCGGTTCGTCGGCCCGCGGCAACAGCGGTTCGACCGAGGCGAGGACCTCTTCCAGACGCTGAACGATCCGGCGAGCATGCGAATTCTTCTCGATGAATTCGGCTGCCTCGCCCTGCTTGAGGATGTTGACCCGATTCAGCAGGATATCGAAGCGAAGCATGACCTCATCGCCGTCGACGCCGCTGCCGGGGACAGCAATGGCGGCGACGCGCTGCTGCAAGCGCGTGAATTCCACCAGCGCTTGGCTAACCGCCCAGGTCGTATTGTAGCTGGCCACCTGCCGAAGCGCCTGTTGGCGTTCGACGATCAAGTTAGAAATGTAAGCCGTCGCCAGGACGAAGCAGCCCACGGTTACCGCCAGCAGCAGTTGGACCAGTCGCATCGCCATTGCGGGTTTCTCGCGAGCGGAAATGTTATTCAACGATCAGCTTGGAGAGCTGCCATGCCGAGCGGCCGTAATAGGTCTGGCTCTGCAGCGCTGCGTCGCTGTCATAGGGGTAGACGATGAACAGCGGCCCCTTGTCCCGAACCGGCATATATTCGCCATCCCGCTTGAGGGCGATGATGGTGCCGTGCCTTGCGAAATCCTCGATGGGGATTTCCGTCATGTAATCGTTCAATGCAATGGCTCGCACCCGATCGCCGGTGGCGCCGACAAGCGTCATCAGCTTGTCCAAGCTGACACCTTCAAACGTGACCGGCTTGTCGTACCAAGGGGTCCTGGTCCGGAAGGACACCATCCCGAGCGATTCCAGCATCGCCCGATCGAATTCGGCGCTGTCGCCGGCATTGGTAACAGCGATTTCACCGGAAATGGTCAAAATCACCTTACCGGTCGGGGTTGCCAGCTCTCCCGCAAAAGCCAAACCGGTGAGGAAAATGTAAAGCCCGGCCAGTACCATGGCGATGGCCTGCTTTGCGCTTGGCCGAGGCATATCATGTCCTTCCATCTGAGGCGGACGTCATGTCCTCCCGTCTGAAGCGGACGAATCTTGTCAGACAAATGCTAACCGGTGGTGAATGCGGCGCATCTCGCGCGGGAGGCAGGCGTGGGCCTGACCCTGTTCGCATTTTATTAAAACGGTAAAGAATACATATTATGCGTCATCGGGCTAATTGGAGAGGTCGGGCGCTCATGAACTTCCACCCAGCGAAATCGATACATCCCCAACTTTGCAACGAGCAGGTCGAGGACATTGATCCTTCCGGGCGGGAGGCGATGAGAGCCTTGGTCGCCGCCAAGATCGGCGAACTCTTCGACATCCTCCAGATCGACCACCAAAGCGACCATAATACCCGCGACACGCCCGAGCGCGTGGCCAAGATGTATGTCGAGGAGATTCTGCGCGGCCGCTACACGGCTCCGCCGGAGATCACCGAATTCGACAATGCCGACGGCTACGACCAACTCATCGTGACCGGGCCGATCGACGTGCGGTCCACATGCGCCCACCATCTGATGCCGATCTACGGTCAAGCCTATATCGGCATCCTGCCGGCCGCCGGCGGCAAGCTCATCGGCCTGTCGAAATACGATCGGATCGTCGATTATTTCTCGGCGCGGCTGCAGATCCAGGAAGAGCTGGTCAATCAGATCGGCCAGTTCATCTGCGAGCGGACCAACCCGAGGGGTCTCGCCGTCCGGGTGAGCGCCGTACACATGTGCAAGACCCACCGCGGGATCAAAGCATCCCACCGCAGCCGTATGGTCAGCTGTTGCTATTTCGGCGAAATGAAGAGCGATCCCTCGCTCAAAAGTGAGTTCCTGCAGGAATGCCTTGCGTTGGAGCGCGGCGCGGGCGACTGAACCGGCTCGCCACCTCGACGCCCCGGTTCGGGAGATATCGATGAACCAGCCAGTCCGGACAGTCTCTTCGATGCGCGATTCGCGGGCGATCTACCGTTCGACCAAGGCTTATGACCACAGCGAAGGGCTCTCGTGCTGCTTTCGCCAATGGCGGGCGACACACTCTCACTGCCGGCTGATACACGGCTACGCCCTCGCCTTCCGCTTCGTCTTCGCCACCTTCGAACTCGATCAGCACAATTGGTGCTTCGACTTCGGCGGTTTGAAACCGGTCAAGGGGTGGCTGAAGGAGATGTTTGACCATACGATGATCGTCGCCGAGGACGACCCGGAACTGCCGCGCTTCCAAGCGCTCGCGGAAGCAGATCTGGTCGACCTGCGCGTGCTGCCGGCGGTAGGCTGCGAGGCGACGGCGAAATACGTCTTCGACCACGTCGCGACATTCCTGCGGGCGGAGACCGGCGACCGGGTTTGGCTCGAAAGTGTCGAGGTGTGCGAGCACGGCGGTAATTCGGCCATCTACGCGATCGGCTAAAGCTTCCACCGAGCGAGGATGTCGCTATCCTTCAGCGCCGGTCCGGAGCGGCGGGCAGCGACAACGCCGCCACCCGCCACTCTGTAACCGGACCTTGCCCGGACACATTCGACCTTGCGGTCAGGCCGCGAGTTTCGCCGCGATCTCGGCGATGTGCTTGCCCTGGAAGCGCGCGCCGTCGAGCTCGATCTGGCTCGGCATGCGCGAGCCATCGCCTCCGGCGATCGTCGTCGCGCCATAGGGCGAGCCGCCGACGATCTCATCCATGTTCATCTGCCCGGCAAAGGCATAAGGCAGGCCGACGATGACAAGGCCCTGGTGAAGCAGCGTCTTGTGCGCTGACAGAAGCGTCGCCTCGTTGCCGCCGTGCTGTGTCGCGGAGGACGCAAAAGCACCGCCGACCTTGCCGACCAAAGCGCCCTTGGCCCAAAGCGGACCGGTGCGATCCCAGAACGCCTGCATCTGCGAGCACATGTTGCCGTAGCGGGTCGGCACGCCGACGATGATCGCGTCGTAGTTCAGGAGTTCCATCGGATCGCATTCGGGATACGGATGGTCGGTCTTGAAATGCGCCGCCTCGACGACCTCCTGTGGCGCGGTCTCGGGCGCGCGTTTGATATCGACGCTGGCGCCGGCGCTTTCCGCGCCCTCCGCGACGGCCTTGGCCATCGTCTCGATATGTCCGTAGCTGGAATAGTAGAGGATCAGGACCTTCGTCATGTCTCGTCTCCTTCGCGTTGATTGAGCAATTGTCGGCTCGTTGGCCTCGGGAGGGCATAACGCAAAGGGCATTGGAAAGATCGGCCGGCCGCCGCGACGCACCGTCACCGAAACGGCGACGCAGGCTTGCGCCAACGTTTTCATGGGATCGGACGGCCAAACCCTTGCCATCGTCGCGGAGCGCCCCTTTTTATTCGCTCCCCGCCGTTCGCCCGGAGTTCCGCCATGACGCCCACACCCGCCACCGCCGCAATGCTGGCGATCGGCGACGAACTCCTGTCGGGGCGGACCAAGGACCGCAATATCGGGTATCTCGCCGAAGTCCTGACCGTCGCCGGAATCGACCTGAAGGAAGTGCGCATCGTCGGCGACGAACCGCACATCATCGCCGACACGCTCAACACGCTGCGCCGCAGCTACGACTACGTCTTCACCTCGGGCGGCATCGGTCCGACCCATGACGACATCACCGCCGACGCCGTCGGCGCTGCGTTCGGGCTGACGGTCGGCGAGCATCCGGAAGCGCTCCGGAGGCTGGCGGAGAACTACGCGGAACGCGGCATGGAGTTCACCGAGGCGCGGCGACGCATGGCGCGGACGCCGGACGGCGCCAGCCTGATCGACAATCCCGTCTCTGTCGCGCCCGGCTTTCGTCTCGACAATGTCTTCGTCATGGCCGGTGTCCCGGCCGTGTTTCAGGCGATGCTCGGACAGGTGATCGACACCCTACCGGCCGGTCAGGCAATCGAATCCGCCGCTTTCGGTTGTCCATACGGCGAAGGCGACATCGGCGATCCGCTGCGTGCACTGGCGAAGGAGCATCCGGGCGTTGCCATCGGCTCCTACCCCAAATTCGACGGCAACACATATTCGACCGAAATCGTCGTCCGCTCACGTGATCGCGCGGCTCTCGACGCGGCGGCGACGGCGGTCCAGGCGATGTTGGGCAAGATGGAAAGTGGAGTGCTCCAGGCCCGCTGATTTCCCCGTTCAAGATCAAGATGGGCGGCGCGGCGTAGGGGCGCCCGCGTAGTCTCGATAGACCCCGCAAGGTCACTGTGCCGCGACCGCCACGCGCCTCAGATGGCGACCCATTTCCGCAGCGACGACGCAGAAACATAACACCATCCAGTCGATTTTATTTTGACGATTATTATGTCAACCGCCCGAGCATATCGCCCGTACCAAGCACGAGCTCAGGTTATACATTTTCAAATATTCGCAGAGGCGAAAAGTGCTTCTTCGTTCCGGCTTACGGCGAAATTCCAACGCATTATTGCCACAAATTAACTTGACCGAGAAAAATTGTCGCACTCAAATGTCCGTCAGCTACGGAGTTTGAGGGCAATCGGGTGTGAAACTCCCGTCGTCCGTGGCGTGGGAGGACGATCATGCAGAACGCGTTGGGTTTGATGGGCGACCAGGCGCTGATGGTCGCTATAGCGCTCGCGTTGGGCATCGCCGGCATTACCGCACTGTTTCTCGCGCTGTTCTGGCCGCGACGCTGGCGGATGAAATACCGGATGGAGATCGGCTTCGTCATACTTCTGGTCGGACTGGTGTTTTTTGCCGATCAGCGAAGCACTGCGACCTACAAGGCCTATGAGGTCGATCTGCGCAACGGCGGAGTTTCCGGTCAGATCGTCGATCCCGCAGCGCGGGCCGCGTTCGATCAGCAGATCACCGTCCTGGCCTTTCAGTGGGGCTTCGCCTTCACGACAGAGGGCGGCGAGATCAGCCGCAATGCGGTGCGCGTCGAACCGGACCAGAAGGTGCTGTTCCGCATCCTCAGCAATGACGTGATCCACGGCTTCAACGTTCCGGTCGCCGGCCTGACCACTGAATTCGACCCGGGCGCCGCTCGCGAAGTGTGGATCCGGACACCCAGCAAACCCGGCAAATACCTCATCCAGTGCGTGAATTATTGCGGCGTCGGCCACGCGCAGATGAAGGCATGGCTGGTCGTCGGCGGCTCAAACGCCGACATGGCTTGAACGGAGGCGACCCGGCATGGCCAACGCACTGGACATCGAGCGTATGGGCGAAAAGCCGCATTGGCAGCCCGAGAACCTGATCGGCGGGATGGGGCTCCGCGACTTTCTGTTCTCCAACGATTACAGAATCATCGCGGTCAAGGGCATCCTGACATCGTTCCTGATGCTGGCGCTGGGCGGGGCCTTCGCTCTGGCGTTCCGCACGGAACTGGCGGCCCCGGATATCCAGTTCATGGGCGCGCGGCCCTACATGACACTGATGACGCTACACGGCATGCTGATGGTCTTCGGCTTCGTCATCCCGATCGTCATCTCGATCTGCTATTTCCTGATGCCCAAGGTTCTCGGCACGGGCCGGCTTCTCTGGGCCGGGATGGCCCAGGCGAGCTATTGGACCCTGATCGCCGCGGCGGTACTCTTGATCATCGGCCGACCCGATTTCACCTGGACGCTCTATCCGCCGATGTCGCTGCGGGTCGGCGGTGAGCTGGTCTGGATGGGTTATGTCGCCGTGGTTCTGGTCGCGGTCTCGGAATTTCTGGCCGGGATGGTGCTGCTGCGCAATGCGCTCGCCTGCCCGGCGCCCTGGACCCGCAAGCCGCTTCTGGCCTGGGCGATGATATCCGAGGCCAGCCTCTTGATGGTCTCGACGCCTCTTCTGGGCCTGACCGGGGTCGTCCTGCTCACCGACTGGCTGGGCGCGACCGCGCTGTTCGACCCAGGTCGGGGCGGCGACGTGATGACCTTCATGTACGTGTTCTGGTTCTATGGACATCCGGCCGTCTACCTGCCGCTGGTGCCGGCGATCGCAATCATCTACACGCTGCTGCCGCGGTTCCTGGGCCGACCGATGTGGAGCTACACCTCTGGCGTTGTCGCCTTCCTGTTGCTGGCCGTGCTGTCCTTCGTGGTGTTCCCGCATCATTTCCAGCCGGCATCCACCGTGCATGGCTTCCTGCAGCGGGCGACCCAGGTGCTGACACTGCTCATATTCATTCCCAGCACGCTGCATGTATTCAACTGGATCGCGACGCTCTGGAGTGACAGGATTCCGTCCTCGGCGATGGCGGCGGCGCCGTTCCGCTTCATGATGGGCGCGATTTTCTTTCTGATCATCGGCGGCGTCACCGGATTCCTGAACGCCCAGATTTCGGTCGACAGCGACTTCATCCACAATACCTATTGGGTGCCGGCGCATTTCCACGCCATGTTCCTCGGCTTTGCCGGCCAGATGGCGATCGCCGGCGTCTATTTCCTGTATCCCTACTTCACCGGCCGTATGTACAATCGGGCGCTCGCTGACGTCCATTTCTGGATCTGGCAAGGCGGAATCTTCGCCAAGGTCATGCTGATGTATGCGCTCGGCTATGCCTACTTCCCCCGCTGGGTCGTCGACTACCTGCCGCTGGCCGAGTGGACGGGCGCTCAGATGATGCTGACCGGCGCGGCCTATCTGATCGGCCTCGGCTTCCTCGTCTTCGTCTTCAACATCGTCTGGAGCGCCACGCGCGGCCCGTTGGCGGTCGGCGATCCCTGGCCCGTCGCCGACGAGGCACCGGTCCACCCGGCCACAGTTCCGGCCGAATAAGGAGACCCGGAAATGATCCTCAGATTGTTCACGCTGCTCGGTGTGGTCGCGGTGTTCGGGGCGCTTTATCTCGTGCTCCCACAGGGTATCGGGCCGGTGGCGTTCCAGGGGGTTCCAGATAAGTCGGCGCTGGCCGGATACGTCGAAGCCGGTCTGTTCCCGGATCCCAAAAACCTGTCGGAGAACGAAGAGGTCGGCCATGGCGTCTTCGAGGAGCCCGCCGAGGACGAGGTGAGAATTGCCGCCGCACGAGAGGCGATGGGCGCCATGCCGGGAATGAGCGGCATGCAGATGGGCGGCGACGAGCCAATGGACATGGCCGGAGACGGTGCCGCTTCGGTGAACGAGGAGCAAACGACACAGGCCGCCGATAACGATATGGCCGCTATGCCGGGCATGAACAACGACGCTGCCGACAGCGCCTCCACCCCCGCCGATGCGCCGACGGAGATGGCAACCGAACAGACGCCGCAGCCAACCGACAACGGCATGGCCGCTATGCCGGGCATGGGAGTAAAAGTCGAAGAAAATCACGACGTAGAAGCGGAAACCGCAGGCGATGACGGGTTGGTCATTCTGGCCGCCGATGCTTCGTTCGATCGCAAAGTCGAGATATCGATGCGGGAATGGGGCTATTCACTGAGCCAGCTGGAAGTGCAGCCCGGTGAGCGCATCCGGTTGAACATCCGCAACGACGGCAATATCCCGCATGAGTTCATGTTCATGCCGATGGCGAACATGCAGGCGATCGCCTACCGGCTCGAGCGGGCGGACTGGAACCTTCTGGAACACGCGGCGCCCTACGAGCGCTCCCTAGTCCTGCCCGGCCAAAGCTTCGAGGTGACCATGCGCATCGCGGAACCTGGAGCCTGGATGTTCATGTGCATGTTTCCCTATCATATGCAGTTCGGCATGATGGGGCAGATGGCGACACCCGGCCTCAGCATGGCGATGTGAGCCGGAGGACGATTAAGTTCGGCAACATGGTCGCATTGTCATCGCGCTCTATTCCGCAGCCACTCTCCCGCGGCAGCAAAGGAGCGAACATGGGTGCGTCTATCCTGCTGGCCCGCGCGAAGGTCCGTGTCTTCGCTCCTCGGCCTTGCCTCGCCAGCCCCTTCCCTTTATCGCATCCGCTTTGCCGCGCCAGCCGGAGAGCCGCGATCATGTCCACGGTCGACAAATCCTTCCCCGTCTCCTGGGACCAGTTCCACCGCGATGCCAGGGCACTGGCCTGGCGGCTCGCCGGAATGCGGTCGGACTGGAAGGCGATCGTCTGCATCACCCGCGGGGGCCTGGTGCCGGCGGCGATCATTGCGCGCGAGATCGGCACGCGGATGATCGATACGGTCTGCATCGCCTCCTATCACGACTACAGCGAGCAGGGTGAGTTGAAGGTCCTCAAGGAGATCTCCCCGGCTCTTCTCGAGGACGACGGCGAGGGTATTCTGATCGTCGACGACCTGACCGATACCGGCAAGACCGCCGGGCTTGTCCGGGCGATGCTGCCGAAGGCGCATTTCGCGACCGTCTACGCCAAGCCGAAAGGCCGTCCGCTGGTCGACACCTTCATCACCGAGGTCAGCCAGGACACCTGGATCTTCTTTCCCTGGGATCTCGGCCTGACCTTCCAGGCGCCGATCGGCAAGGCCACCAAGGGCTGACATCGATCGACCGAGGAATACCTAAGCCGACATCGGCTCCGAAATGGCGAAGTCGGCTGTGAAGACGAGCCCGCGGTCTGACCAGTCACGATCGATCCGTCCCGCAAGCTGCCGGACGATCAGCTTATCGAGAAGCTCGCTGCCGAAACCTGAGGGCTCGGTGTCGTCGGATTCCGGTGCCGCCGATGTGCCGGGTCGACCATCCTCGCGCCAGGTCAGACGCAGTCTTCGTCCCTCGCCTTCCGACGTCGCCTCCTGCCAATCGATATCGATGGTCCCTTCCCTGCCCGGCGCCAGGGCGCCGTATTTCGCCGCGTTCGTCGCCAGCTCGTGCAGGATCATTCCAATGGTCACCGCATCGCCTGGGGCGATCCAGACCTCGGGGCCTGCAGTGCGAATACGGGTTCCGACGTCATAGTGCTCGATTTCCGATGCCACGATCGCGGCGAACGACGCGCCCCTCCAGTCGGCCACCATCACCAGAGACTGCGTTTTGGCCAGTGAGCCGAGGCGTTCGAGAAGCACCGGGCGGATCGCTTCGGCCGGCTGCCTGGAGCGCAGCGACAACGACACGATCGCCTGAACCGTTGCCAGCGAATTCTTCACCCGATGGGCCATCTCGCGGGCCAAGAGCTGCGCCTGCTCCTCCGCCTCGCGGCGGAACCGCACCTCCTCGCGCAGCACCAGTTCCGTGCCGAGCATCGCCACCAGATCCTCGATCGCCCGCCGATCCTCTGACGTCCAGTGGCGCGGCGCATGATCGATCGCGCAAAGCGAGCCGATGACAGCTCCGTCAGGGGTGCGAATCGGCACTCCGAGATAAGCTTCCACGCCAAGGTCTTCGATGGCGAGGTTTCCGCACACCAGCGGATGCGACCGCGCATCGTCGACGACCAGGGGTTCGCCGCTGGCGACAACATACTGGCAGAAGGAATGGCTGAGCGGGGTCTCGCGCCGCTCGGCCCAGATGTCGGGGAGGCCCACCTGACTTTTGAAGAATTGCCGGTCGGTGTCGAGGATCGAGACCAGCGATACCGGCACGCCGATGATACGCGCGGCCAGCCGTGTGATTCGATCGAAGGCGACCTCCGGCTCGGTGTCCAAGAGGTCGGCCGCGGTCAACCTGATACGCGAGTCGCTGTGTGGTTCCACAATGGCTTCCAATCGACGCCCCTCGTCAGTCGTTGCGCCCACCAGATTCGTCATGACCACAATATTCCTCGACGCAATGAACGCTATCGTCTTCAAATCGGACGGTACGCCGCCCGAAAACCAACGCGGTCTTCACAAGACCGCCCGTAGATGCGGCATTTTGACCACAGTCGCAAGACACAGATCCGATTCGGCCCTTCTGCTACAGGCGAAAGCGGAAGGCGAGACTTATCCCCGCTATCCTCGTGACGGCGGCTACCGACCGGCGATAATCGCGTGGCGATCCCGAAGCCCGTTGACCATCCGGCCGGACTCACTCTAGCCTTGTATCGTCGATGCTGGCCCGCCTTATGAGGGCATAACGCAGGCCGTGTCCTTCCGCCCACAGGGCGAAAAAAAGCGGAAATCCGATCACGACAAATCGGTGTGACCCAGAATTAAGGGTCGCTTAACCACCTCAAATACACTATATCTAGTGTCGCTGAACGGCCCTCGCACAAGATGGGCGATTCACGACAATTGGGGGATACGCACCGGGCGGAGGGGGAACTTCGCTGGCGGGCGATTCTTTGCGGCAAGAAAATTTTAGACGAGGATGGGACCGTCATGGGCATGAAGATCGATCGCCGATACACCGAGGCCGGCAAGAACGCGTATGACGCGATCACGTTTCGCAAGGCGACCAGCGAGATCCGCAACCCGGACGGTTCGGTGGTCTTCCGCCTCGCCGACATCGACGTGCCGGCGCAGTTCAGCCAGGTGGCGTCCGACATTCTGGCGCAGAAGTATTTCCGCAAAGCTGGCGTGCCGGCCCGGCTGAAGAAGGTCGAGGAAAACGACGTCCCTTCGTTCCTGTGGCGTTCGGTCGCGGACGAGGCCGCGCTCGCCAAGCTGCCCGAGGACGAGCGCACCGGCTCGGAAATGGACGCCCGGCAGGTCTTCGACCGGCTCGCCGGTACCTGGACCTACTGGGGCTGGAAGGGCGGCTATTTCGCCTCGGAAAAGGACGCGGCCGCCTTCCGCGACGAGCTCGCCTACATGCTCGCGACCCAGAAGGTCGCGCCCAATTCGCCGCAATGGTTCAATACCGGCCTCCACTGGGCCTACGGCATCGACGGTCCCGGCCAAGGCCATTACTACGTCGACTACCGCTCCGGCGAACTGACCCGCTCGACATCCTCCTACGAGCACCCGCAGCCGCACGCCTGCTTCATCCAGTCCGTCGCCGACGATCTCGTCAATGACGGCGGCATCATGGATCTGTGGGTGCGCGAGGCGCGGCTGTTCAAATACGGCTCGGGCACCGGCTCCAACTTCTCCTATCTGCGCGGCGAAGGCGAAACGCTCGCCGGCGGCGGCAAGTCGTCCGGTCTGATGAGCTTCCTCAAGATCGGCGACCGGGCGGCAGGCGCGATCAAGTCCGGCGGCACCACCCGGCGGGCCGCCAAGATGGTCGTCGTCGACATCGACCATCCCGACATCGAGAAGTACATTTCCTGGAAGGTGCGCGAGGAGGAGAAGGTCGCCGCCCTCGTCACCGGCTCCAAGACGGTCTCCAAGCATCTCAAGGCGATCCTGTCGGCCTGCGTCAATTGCGAGGGGCCGGACGGCGACTGCTTCGACCCGATGAAGAACCCGGCGCTGAAGCGCGCCGTCAAGGACGCCAAGCGCGCCCAGGTGCCGGAGAACTACGCCAAGCGCATCATCCAGTTCGCGCGCCAGGGCTATACCGACCTCGAATTCCCGGTCTTCGACACCGACTGGGATTCGGAGGCCTATCTCACCGTCTCCGGTCAGAACTCCAACAATTCCGTCTCGCTCAAGGACGACTTTTTACGCGCGGTCGAGGAGGATGGGAACTGGGATCTCATCCGCCGCACCGACGGCAAGGTATCGAAGACCCTCAAGGCCCGCGAACTTTGGGAGCAGATCGGCTATGCCGCCTGGGCCTCTGCGGATCCGGGCCTGCACTTCAACACCACGATGAACGACTGGCACACCTGCCCGGCAGCCGGCCCGATCCGCGCGTCGAACCCGTGCTCGGAATACATGTTCCTCGACGACACGGCCTGCAATCTCGCCTCGCTCAACCTCATCCAGTTCCGTGAGGAAGGGCTGGACGGGCCGGACGGCATCAAGCGCTTCGACACCGCCGCCTTCGAGCACGCCACACGACTGTGGACGATCGTCCTGGAAATTTCGGTCATGATGGCGCAGTTCCCGTCGAAGGAGATCGCCCAGCTCTCCTACGACTACCGCACGCTCGGCCTCGGCTTCGCCAATATCGGCGGCCTGCTGATGACCGCCGGCATTCCGTATGATTCCGACGAGGGTCGGTCGATCTGCGGCGCCATTTCGGCGCTGATGACTGGCGTCGCCTACCGGACCTCGGCCGAAATGGCCGGTCATCTCGGCGCCTTCCCCGACTACGAGCGCAACGCCGACGCCATGCTGCGCGTCATGCGCAACCATGCCCGCGCCGCTCACGGCCTTGCCGACGGTTACGAAACGCTGTCGGTCGACCCGGTGCCGCTCGACCACGCCTCGCTGACCGACAAGCGCCTCTCCGGCCGCGCCAAGGCGGCTTGGGCCGAGGCGGTCGAACTCGGCTCGGAGAACGGTTATCGCAACGCCCAGGTCTCGGTGATCGCGCCCACCGGCACGATCGGCCTTGTGATGGACTGCGACACCACCGGCATCGAGCCCGATTTCGCGCTGGTGAAGTTCAAGAAGCTCGCCGGCGGCGGCTATTTCAAGATTATCAACCGCGCCGTGCCGGAGGCCCTCACCTCGCTCGGCTACGCGCCGCATGAGATTGCCGAGATCGAGGCATACGCCGTCGGCCACGGCAATCTCGACCAGGCTCCGGCGATCAATCCGGGCTCGCTCGCCGCCAAGGGCTTCGGCGAGGCTGAGATCGCGGCGCTCAACGCGGCGCTTGGTCAGGCCTTCGACATCAAGTTCGTGTTCAACAAGTTCACGCTCGGCGAAAAATTCTGCAAGGAGACGCTCGGCCTCACCGACGCCCAGCTCAACGACTTCTCCTTCGAACTCCTGCCCTTCCTCGGCTTTTCGCGGAAGGACATCGACGCGGCCAACGTGCATGTCTGCGGGGCGATGACGCTGGAGGGCGCGCCGTTCCTGAAGGACGAGCACCTGCCGGTATTCGACTGCGCCAATCCCTGCGGGCGGATCGGCAAGCGCTATCTGTCGGTCGCGTCGCACATCCACATGATGGCGGCGGCTCAGCCGTTCATCTCCGGCGCGATCTCCAAGACCATCAACATGCCGAACGACGCGACGGTCGAGGATTGCAACGCCGCCTACATGCTGTCGTGGAAGCTGGCGCTGAAGGCCAACGCGCTCTATCGCGACGGCTCCAAGCTCTCGCAGCCGCTCAACGCCTCGCTGATCGCCGATGACGACGAGGACGAGGATATCGAGGAGGCGACGGCGGCGTTGATCGCCTCCGCCGCGCCGGCCCGCGCGGCCGAGGTCGCCGAACGCATCGTCGAACGCATCGTCGAACGGGTGGTGCGCGACCGCGAAAAACTGCCCAACCGGCGCAAGGGCTACACCCAGAAGGCCATCGTCGGCGGCCACAAGGTCTATCTTCGCACCGGCGAGTTCGACGACGGGCGCATCGGCGAGATCTTCATCGACATGCACAAGGAGGGCGCCGCCTTCCGCGCGATGATGAACAACTTCGCCATCGCCATCTCGCTCGGCCTGCAGTTCGGCGTGCCGCTGGAAGAGTATGTCGAGGCGTTCACCTTCACGAGATTCGAGCCGGCCGGCATGGTCCAGGGCAACGAGGCGATCAAGAACGCCACGTCGATCCTCGACTATATTTTCCGGGAACTCGCCGTCTCCTATCTCGGCCGGCACGATCTCGCCCATGTCCAGCCGGAGGAGTTCGGCGCCTCCGGCCTCGGCCGCGGCGTCGAGGGCGATAAGCCGCAGCCGGTCTCACCGGTCTCGCACGGCATGGTGCGCGGCCAGACCGCGAAGTTCCGGCTGGTCTCGAACGATCCGGCCGGCGCGCTGGCGGGATCGCCGGCCGGCGGCACCCTCACCGGCCCCGGCGATCGCGGCGGCAGCGAACCCGCGAAAGGCGCGGCGGTGGTGAAGGCCTCGGCCCGCGCCGCCGCCAACACCAGCGGCCCCGGCGGCAGCGTCGCGGCCACCGCGGTCTCCACTCGTGGCGGCAGTGCCGTCGTGGCGGCGGTGTCGGGGGCGCCCGCAACCGCCGCGGCCGTCGCCTTCAAGCGCGACTACGAGGAGGCCCCGGTCGCCACTCCCGCCCCGACCGCCGACGTCACGCCGGCGCAGGGGCTGTTCGACCAGCCGCTGGCTTTCCCGGCCAGCGACCGGGACGCGGCCAACGTCTCGGCCGATGCCGGGGCGAAGGCGACCAGCGCCGAGCGTCGCGCCATGGCGANTGTTCGACCAGCCGCTGGCTTTCCCGGCCAGCGACCGGGACGCGGCCAACGTCTCGGCCGATGCCGGGGCGAAGGCGACCAGCGCCGAGCGTCGCGCCATGGCGATGATGAAGGGCTACACCGGCGACAGTTGCTCGGAGTGCGGCAACTACTCGATGGTCCGCAACGGCACCTGCCTGAAATGCGACACGTGTGGCTCGACGAGCGGGTGTAGCTGAGGCTGACGGGTAGAAAGGGCGTCAGCCATGGACGGCGCAGAGCGTAAATACCGATATCAGGTAATAGATGGCGGCGGCCTTGAGCCGCCATCTGAGGGCAGCAAGTGGCAGACATTGCCGCAAATTGTTCCGGGGAGATCTCCCTTTGATAAGGCGACGCTCGTCGGTTATCGGCTTGGTCAAATTTCGATCAAAAAAGCTCTTGAATCGGGACGGCGCCAACCGCTTTTCGATGCCATGTGCATGATTGTTGGACAGCCCCCGGGCGTTCCCAACATTTCAAGATGGACCAGAGATGATATCTATCGCCCCTTGACCCCGTTCGCAAAGGCGCACGCATGCTTTCGAGGTCTCAAGAGACCAATTGGTGAAGACGATCGGGGATTTGACACATTTGCCTTTATAACGAAGCCGGAATGGACATTCGAAGCTGTGACAAATATGGTGTGTGTTGCGGAACCGTACCGCATTCCCCCGGACTTAGTTTTCGTGACGTATGTAAGGCTTGATCAGCCTGCACGAGCCGAGCTTTATGAGAAGACTCGACAGTTCCGGGAATTCCCGGTTAAAGGTATGATTACCCATTGGGGATTAGTTGAGTGTGATCCAACTGATCCCTTGCTCCCAATCGGACATGGGGATCGATATCGTCGGAAAATGTGGTAAACGTCCATGGACCAGGATCACGATTGGCAAAGACCATTTGTGGCATCGGCTATGTATTTTGAAGATTCCGATAGCCTCGAGTACGTGAGTGAAGATGGGCCCTGCATATTTCGTCGGGTAGACGAAATGCTGACGCTTATGATTTCGGTTGGCGACCGTCGTCCCATTGGAATTCAGCTCAAGGGATTTAAAAATTTCTACCTAAGAAACCTCCGCTCCAAATATTCATTGGATAAGAAAAATTTCTTAGCACTTACTTGCGCACTTGAGGAGGCTATGAATTCGATAGGTGCGGAAACTTTCAAAGAAAATCAGCTTGAGTCCTACGCGCTTGCCCTCAATATTGCCGAACGCGATAGCGTTGAGGTCCGCGATTTTCCGCAATTAGCCTGCGGAAGATAATTTAGAAAACCCCAATTTTTTCAGTAATATGCGCGACGCAGTGGTGATCGAGAAGGCGGGAGAGAATTATTCCGCCTATGTGCCGGACCTTCCCGGCTGTGTCGCCACCGGTGCGACGGTCGCCGAGGTCGAAATCCGCGACGCCATCCGCTTTCATATCGAAGGTCTCGCCGAGGACGGCCGCCCCGTTCCGCAAGCCGTCAGCCTGGCGGTGTATGCGGAAGCTTGAACGAAAGGGATCGCCGCCACCTTTGTACCAGTTACGCTGGCGTGGGATTTCGCCACCGAGGGCTGGTTCGCGCGCGAGGGCATGGGCGGCGGGGCAAGCCGTTACAATCCAACGCGCCCTCTCGCCCCTTGTGACAGAGAAGACGCCGAGCCTTGTCCCGCCGTGCGCCAGCTTCGGGCTTGACCCGACGACCCCATTTCAAACCCGTCACAGGCGAAACGGAATGCAGTCGATGGCTGCACTCACCGTTTCAAGGGGCCGCCAAATCGAACTCCGGTGAGGCCCGCTTCCGCTCGCCCCAGATCAGGACGAGATTGCGCGTATAGACGAACAGGCCCGCCGCCTGTCCCAAGATGAATACCGGGTCACGCCGCTGGATCGCATAGACCAGCAGCAACGACCCGCCTGCCAGGGAAAATATCCAGAAGGCGACGGGGATCACGCTTCGCCGGGCTCGCTCGGAGGCAAGCCACTGGACCACGAAGCGGCCGGTGAACATCAATTGGGCGACGAAGCCGAGCGCGACCCAGACGTCGAACTGGTCGACGAAGACATGGCGGAGATAGGTGATAAGGTCGTTCATAGCGGTTGATCCGGGATGATTTCGCTGACATCTGGCCGCACCAGCGCCCGCTTACGCAGCCACCAGACCCCGGAGAGATCGAGAACTCCGCGAAGACCGCGATCGAAAATGCCGTAATTGGAGCGACCGAAGCGGCGCTGGCGATCCTTGACGTCGATATGCACGACAGTCAGTCCCTCCCGGAGCACCAGCGCCGGAAGATAGCGGTGCCAGCCATCGAAATAGGGCAACCGGCGGAACAGTTCGGTGGGCATTGCCTTCAACCCGCAACCGGTGTCGCGGGTCGCGTCCTTCAGGATGGCCGTGCGAAGGCGGTTGGCAAAACGCGAGGAAAGCTGCTTGAGCCTGCTGTCGGTCCGGCCAGTGCGCTGGCCGGCGGCAAGGCCGACCGTTGGCCCGGCCGACTCCAGCGCCGCAACGAGCACTGGAATGAAGGCGGGATCGTTCTGGCCGTCGCCATCGATGGTGACGACGAGATCACCGCTCGCGGCAAGAACGCCACTGCGAATGGCCCGGCTCTGCCCCGCAGGGCGATCGTGGCGGATGTGACGAAGCGGGATGCCCTCAGCCAAAAGACCCGCCAAGGTTTCCGCCGTCGCGTCGGTCGAGCCGTCGTCGACGACTAGGATCTCATGGCCGCGGGCGGCGAGAGCTGCCTCGATCTCGCGCAGCAAGACGGCAAGATTTGCCGCCTCGTTGCGTGCCGGAACGACGATGCTCACAAGAGCGAAGACCCTGCCGGTTCCGACCTCCCGAGCCACGGTCGACGCAGGTTGGTTGGTCGCCGTGGATGTCGAGGCATCGAGGTTTGAAACGTCTTGGGCGGCTTGCCCGCAAAGCGGAAAGTCCGGGGTGCGTTGAAATCCATCCATGCTAGGCGTCAACCTCCCGCGCCAGCCGCAGTCGGGCGATCTGAACGGCCGCCACCGTCGCCACAACACCGACCAGAGCGAAGCCGATCAACTGGATCAGCGGATAGGAGAGCGCCTCCGGCGGCGGATCGAAGATGCCGGACAGGAGCTTCACCAGCATGTCGGCGGCCAGCACGCCGATCAGCGAGCCGATGACCGCGCCCGGCACCAGGATCAGCAACGCTTCGCTCCACAGGAAGCCACCGATTTCGGCGCTGGAAGCCCCAAGAGCGGCGAGAATTTCGGCGGTGCGTTTGCGCTCGGCAATGCCGAGGAACAGCATCAGGCCGGTCGCGGCGGCCAGCAGGACGACCGCGAAGGCGATTTCGACCGTGGTGAGCCGTCCGAGATCGACGGCTGTCAGGCTCGAGGCAATGATGTGGAAGGCGGATTCCAGATCGGTGACCGTATAGCCCGACGTCGAGCCAAGGTCCTGGCGGATCGCCGCAGCCAAGGCTTTCGGGTCGCCGAGCGAACGAACAAGCAAGACCTCATGCGCCGACGAGCCTGTCTGCGTTGCGAGGTAGCTCGCATTGGCGACGAGGAAGGAATCCTTCGGCGCGGTCGGAAATTCCAGCGCCACGCCGACGAACTTGAACGAGATCGCCTCGTATTGGTGCGTTTTGGCATTTTGAAGCCGCAACTTGATCGGGTCGCCGATTGCCAGCTGGAAATCGTTGACGGTCTCCTGGGAGACCAGCACGCCGTCTGGATTCGTTTCCAGCGCTTTCAGCGTCGCCGCTGCATTTTTGTTGGCGAAATAGGCGTCCTCGACTGCCGTCGCCTTGCCGATCCGTGTCGGATCGATGCCGTAGATATCCTGGAGGTCGTTGCCGACATAGGCAAAGCGATGCTGTATCGGGACGGCGGCCACCACGCCCGGCATCGCTTGAATCGTCTGGACAACAGGACCAACCGGCGTCGCGGTGGAGCCGGTGACGGTTACGTCAGCGCCGTTGGTCAGCATCGCGTCGACGCGCGTCTGGCCGTTGTAGGTCAGGTTGAAGATGGACGCGGCGACAGCGAAGGAGAAGGCTAGAGACACCAGCGCGATGCCGCCGGCGATCCGCCGATGCTGCCGTGACAGGCCGGCAGCGACGCTCGGCGCCGTGGCCTTGGCCAGGCCGATACGGGTTGCCGTCGCTTCCAGGGTCTTGGCGGAACGACCGATCCACCAGGAGGCCAGCCGGATCGTCAGCAGCACGCTGCCGACCCAGAACAACAGCGGCGACAGGAAGGCGGTGTAGTCGACGGCGGTCGCGGTCACACCCTCGGGCGCCAGCACGACCTGATAGTTGGAACTGGCCGACTGCAGGAAGATCACCGCGGCCCCGGCCAGGAAGATGAGATCGAGCCAAAGCCGCTGCCACAGCGGGTCGCTGTTACGGCTCATGGATGTCCGTCCGCGCAGCACCGTCTCCCCGCGCAACCGCCGAAGCGCCGGCAGGACGCCGCAGAGAAGCGCGACGGCGAATCCGCCGATGCCTGACAGGGCGATCCACATAAGTGCCGACGACGACAGCGAGGCCGTCCCGAATTGCAGGGCGGACAGGATCAACGCCGCCAGTGAGCCAACGATAGCGGCCCCAGCCGCTCCGATGGCTTCTTCGGAGGCGATCAGGCGCAGTATCGTCGAGCGATCGAAGCCGCGTATCCGCAGCAGCGCTTCATTCCGGCTCTTGCGATCGCGGTCGGCCAGGAGCAGCGAAACGGTCAGCAAGATGGCGAGCACAGCCGCCGGCAGACCGAGAAACAGGAAGATAACCCGGGCGTAGATCGCGTCGCCGCGAACCGCATCGAGGCGGGCGCCGAGATTGTCACCGACGAGAGCCTGTCCGGCGACGGACGCCTCGAAGTTTCGAACCTGACGCGCCTCCTCGATGAAGGCCGTGTCGGGATAGCTCGCCAGCGCGGCGCGGGTAAACGCGGCGTGAAACTGGACCGTCCGGGACGTATCAGCGGCGAAGAGCGTCGACCATTGCGTCGCCGGCAGAATGACGACGTTGTCCGGGGGCGCCGTCGGCCCGGCGCCGGCCGGCGCTCTGATCGACTGGAACAAGGCATCGGCATTGGGAAGTTCGACGATGCCGGCGACGGTGATCGTGCTTGGTGCGCCGTCACGCCGAAGGATCTGGATGCTGTCGCCGATGCCGGCATGAAGATTCGCTGCGGTCTGCTGCGCCAGCACCGGGCCATCCAGGCTGCCGAGGAGAAGCCGCATCTGTTCCGGGAAAGCAGACCGGTAACCGGCATCGATGCCGAGAACCTTCGCGGCCCCCGTGGTCTGGACAGTCCCGCCGGTGGTTGCCTGGAGCGCCCGCATGTCCGCATAATCGACCTGACTGACTGCGCGGATGGAATGCAGCGCCTCGAGCGCGGTCTTGATCGCACCGGAGTCCGCGCCGGGCTTGGGCTGCACCTGCCAGTCGACGACGACTTGCGCGACGGCGCGCTGCGTCATCGTCGACGCGCTGATCACCGAGAACACGCCGATGAGCGCGATCAGCGCAACGGCGATCGCGACACCGGAATAGGCCAGCACGATCTGGACGGCGCGACGCTTGAAAATGCCTTTGATCCAAAGACCGAACATGATGGAAATCCTTTCAGGCGGCCTCGGCCAGCCGACCGTGGTCCATGCGCAATTGTGTCGCCATGGTCGCCGCTAACCGCTCATCATGGGTGGTGAGCAGGAGCGCGGTCTCGTTCTCACCGAGGGCATCGAGGACCGCCTTCATCACTGCTCGTCCGGTCGGCTGGTCGAGCTGCCCGGTCGGCTCGTCGGCGAGGATGATCTCGGGATTGGTGACAAGGGCCCTGGCGAAGGCGACACGCTGCATCTGACCGCCGGAGAGCTCGTCCGGCAACTTGTCGGCCAGGTCCGCAAGCGACAGCAACGCCAGGGCTTCGTCAGCGCTCATATGCGCCCGACCTTGAGGTGAACGGGCCGCCAATTGCAGCGGCAATGCCACGTTTTCCCGCACGGTCAGCGACGGGATCAGGCTCGGTTCCTGGAACACGACTCCGATCCGGCCAGGACGGAGCTCCGTGGCGGTCTCTGTACCGAACCACGACAAGAGGCCCGACGACGGCCGCACGATGCCGGCCAGCATTTTCAGCAGTGTGGACTTGCCACTTCCCGACGGCCCCGTGACGGCGATGCGGTCGCCCTGCCGTACGGCGATGTCCGCATTTTCCACCGCATGAACCGAGAGAGCGCCTAGATCATAATTCCGGCCCAGACCCCGCGCTTCGATCAGCGCCTCGCGATCGTTGCGAAGCACGGGATGAGCCGTGCGTTCAAACAGACGCTCGGCATCGTCGAGGGTTTCAACGAAGGGTCCTTCGACGAGATGCCCGTCCCGAAGATGCAGGGTCCGCGTGGCGATCGCCGCGACGGCGCGGCTGTGGGTCGCGATCAAAGCTCCCTTCCCCTTCCGGCTTCTGTCGACCAGAATGGCGAGGATCATCCGCTCGGTTGCCTCGTCGACTTCCGCGGTCGGCTCGTCCGCGACGATCAGGGGCGCGTCGAGTGCCAGGGCGACAGCCAAGCCCGCCCGGGCGATTTCACCGCCCGACAGCGTGGCTGGATAGGCGTGGGCGCGATCACTCAAGCCGACGGAGTGAAGCATCTGCTCGATATCGACGGGATCGCCGCCGCTTCGGTGGCACAACGCGAAAGCGATATTTTCGGCGACGGTCAGATGCGGGAACAGATTGTCGCGCTGAGCGAGAATCCCGAGCGTGGAGGCACGGATCACCGCTTTTTCCGCTTCCGGCCGTCGGGTCATCCGCCGCCCCCCGATATCGACCGTCCCGCCGTCGGGTTCATCGAGGCCGCATAGACACGAAAGAAGCGTCGACTTGCCACTCCCCGAGGGGCCGGTCAGGGCGACGATCTCGCCGGCGCTCACATCGAGGCTGACGCCCTTCAGCGCGCGAATCTCCGTATCGCCGATGTGATAGAAGCGGAACAGGTCCTCCGCATCGAGAAGCGTCACGACGACCACCGGAACGACTCGGCCATCATTTTCCACTGGTCGACATTGTCGGCGCCGGCGGGCGCGGACAATGTCAGGACCGCTTCCTTGCCGTCTTTGAAAAAGTAGATGCGGCGGTTCTCAAGGCGGATCTTACGGTCGGTGACCGGGTTCACCGCGGAATTCGACAGGTAATCGACCGCGACCGCCTCCCCCGCCGGCAACGGTATCGTGCGAATGTCCCTGACATCGACAGCGTGGCCGCTGGCGACGAGGTCGGCGGCCTCCTTCTGCTTGACACTCGCGGAGGTCGGCATTTCGGGTGCCTTCGTCACGTCGATGGCGATGCGACCGTATTTGTCCGCGAAGCTGACGCCATCCGCCGCGTCGCTGCGTGACCAGCCTTCTGGAACCTGCATCGAGAACCCGCTCGCAGACTTGTAGGTGATAAAGACCTGATCATCGGGAATGTCGCCGGGTGGATTGACCTCGGGGGCCACGGCCGTCTCGCGTTGGGTAGCGGGACTGGATTGGGCAAAGACCTTTGCCGGAGCGACGAGTGCGGTTGCGGCCATCATCGTCCACAGCGCGGTTCTGACGAACGCGGAATTGTGGGTCATCGGATGTTCTCCTGTTGTTTTTGAAGGTGAAGGCGCGTCGCCAGCACCTCGATGCCGAGCGCGGCGTAAAGCGCCTCAGCGAGACGTCGGGTGAAGCAGGCGAAGTCGTTGCAAGGCTTGAACTGAAAAGCCGCCGCCGCTGCCCCTCCGACGAGGATTCCGGCAAGGATATCGCTGGGAAAATGCACGCCGAGCGCGACCCGAGCGGCGCCGACCGCGAGCGTGGCGACGGTGACCAAAACCCCCAACGAGCGGCGAGCGGCGAACAGGAGAGCGATCGCCACCGCACTCATCACCGCCGCGTGGTCGCTCGGAAGCGAACTGTCGGCGACATGCGCGAGGAGATTGGGGGCGAGCCCGATCGCGAAAGGCCGGGGAAAGTAGAACAGGAACGAGATGGCTCCGGCGATTGCCAGTGCGACACCCGCCGCCAGCGTCGCCGTAATCGCCGTCTGTCTGCCCGCTGGCCCGCCGCGCAGCCACAATACGATGAGAACGACGGGCAGGATGCCAATTCCCCAGTCGGCCGTCGCGACCGACAGATCGGAAAGCCAGGACATGGCTGTCAGCGCGGATTGCGCCGCCGCCACTATCGCGTCGTTGAGGGCAGTGATCGTCACGGTCTCATTCTCCTTCGCTGAAGAGAATGCCGACCTCAGATGATCTGCCCTTGGCCAGAACTATACCGTTTTGTAATCCGGCGAAGAAAAGGCGATATGGCAGTGCCATCCGCCCGACGAGAAAACGCGCCCGCCGGGGTGGCGGGCGCGAAAGGAAAGCCAAAAATTCTCGTCAGATGCCGTCAGTCGAAGCGATAGGACATTTTGGCCCAGACAGTATGGAAATCCGTCCGATCCTTCGTGTTCGCTGTAAAGTCGACCAGTTGGGCACCGTTGGTCGCTTTCGCCGACCAGTCGTTCTTGCCGAGGTCTGTATAAAGATATTCTAGACCGACCGACATATTCCGCGAGACGAGATAGTCGATACCGCCGCCGACCGCGTAGCCGGTATCGGTCTTGTCGGTCTTCTCGGAAAAATTGTAGCCCGTGAACGGCCCTGACGTCGTCGTGGGAAAGCTCGTGCTTTGGCTGCGTTTGGCATAGGCGAGACCGCCGGTGCCATAGACGAGGAACCGATCGTAGGCGTAGCCGAGACGGCCACGCACGGTGCCCATGTAATCGATCTTGTCCTTGACCGGGAAGTTGACGCCACCGACCGAGAAGCTGCGCTCGGAGGGTCCGCTCATCTTGTTGATGTCCGCAACCGCGCCGATGACGACGTTGCCGGTCTGATAGTCGTAGCCGATATGACCACCACCGATGAAGCTCGATTTGTTACTGGACGGCGTGGCGGCGAACGCGCCGGAATAGCCGGGCCGGGGATTATAAACTGTGTCGGCGCCGTCGAAACCGAAGGCTCCGCCGACCTGTCCGCCGATATAGAGGCCGGACCAAGTGTTGATCGGCGCCACGATCTCGATAGGAGCCGGCGCCGGTGGTTTTGGAACGATCAGATCCGCGGCCGCGGCGGGCGTGACAAAGGGCGCCGAGAGGGCAGCGAGCAGGAACCATCTCATATTTTCTCTCCAGGAAAGTTGACGCATTCGGCGTTGCATGCCGGGTCCTCCGAACGCTCTAAACAGAGGACCCGACCCGAGATGACCCCTCCGAACTCGGCGGTGGGTTTAGGCTCCATCGATGGGGGCGAGATTGCCGAAACTATACGGTTTGCAAAAAAGTGACCGCCGCGTCAGCGAGCGCGATCGGCAGCCGGGCCGGTGTTCAGCGCGGCCGGCGGGAGCCCGCTCTCGCTGGCGACCATGTGCCGATCGAGCGCGAACGGTGCGTCGAGGAGTTGACGACCGGGCAGGCCCTCGTCTTGTCTTAGGCCAATGGCGACGACCATGCCGTCTGGGTGGTCGCCGAGCCAGCGCTCCGCCTGGGCGCTGTCGATCACGTCGATAGGCCGCCGCAGGCGTCCGAGAAACCCGAACTCGCCCTGATAATCGCCGACGAAGGCAACCGGACCCGCCCGCGCCGCGACCAGTCTCGCGAGCGGGGCAAGGTCGTAATTCGGGAAGACCGACAGCGCGGCACCAGCTTGGCCAAGGATCGTCAAACCGAGGACGATGCCGGCGCCGATCCCGATCAGCTTCACGCTGATACCGCGCATCACATAGGCGCTGACCAGTGCCGCGGCCGGCAACAACGGCACGAGATAATGCGGCTGCTTACCGGCGATCAGGCTGAAGCTGGCGACCACCGGCACGAACCAGAGTGTCACGAAGCGCAGCGCGGGCGTGAATTTCCAGGCGCCCAGAAGCGCGGCCATCGGACGCTTCATCGCGCCTTTGTGGCCGGCCCAGACATAAGGTGAGAATATCCACGGCATCGCGAAGATTGGCGGCAGCGGCAGGTAAAACCAGAATGGTCGGGCATGGCTCGACGACAACGAGCCGGAAATGCGACCCGCGGTCTGGTCCCAGATCAGCGATCGGGCGAACTCGCCATTGGTTTCGACCAGCGCGGGCACGACCCAGGCGGCTATCGGCAGCAGCGAGACCAGAACGGCGAGACCAGCGCTTTGCCAAAAGGCCCTCGGCGCCAGCGCCTGACGCTCGGTCCGCCAGAGCGGATAGGCCGCAATTGGCCAGAACAGATGGAGATAGACCACCGGCCCCTTGGCCAGAACACCCAAGCCGATGGCGAAGCCTGCGATGGCGATCCAGCGCCATGACGGTGAGCGGGCATGGATCAAAAGTGCGATCAGCGCGCCGAGAATGCAGGCGGTCAGCAGGAGATCGAACAGGATCAAGCCGGCATAGATGACGAAGACGACGTTGCCCAGCGTCAGCCAGCCGACACGCGCGACGAGGACGTCATCGCTGGGAAACAGCTCGGCGGCCAAGCGGCGCGTGAGGACCATGACGGCGGCGGACACGGTAAAAATCATCGCGAGCGCCGCGACGCGCGACACGCCGAAGACCGCCCATGACAGATCGATCAACCAGAACAGCAGCGGCGGCTTGTGGTGATAAGCGGCGAAATTGAAAGTGGGGACGATGAAGTCCCGATTGACCATCATCTCCCAGGCGACGGTGAGATAGCGCGTCTCGTCCGGCGGCAGCACCGGTCGCAAGGCCGCCGAAACGAGGATGAAAAGTCCGAGCACGAAGATCGGCAGGACGAGAGTTTGAATGCCGCGGAGCATGGGACATCGCCGTATTGTGCGAACAAAATTCGCGAGACATTCAACTTTGTGGACGGCAGGATCCGCGCCGGTTCAGTCAATGCCGCTTCGGGGAAGCAGCGGGAGGATCGGCAGTCCAACGCGGTGCGCTCGGGACGAGCCTCTGTCACCCCGAGCGTTGTGTCGTATTGCGCGCGAATTGTCGCCCTATTCGGCCGATTCGACCGAGGACGGCGATTTCATCATCGGCACCATGCGCCGCAACGCGTCCGACCGGAACACGAAATGCTGGGCAAGCGCGCCGGCGATATGCACGCCGATCAGGACGAGCAGCGGCGTCCAGAGGACGGTGTGATAGCCGGCCAGCGTGTCATTGCCGGTAAACCAGGCCGTGAGGCCGACCACTGGCATGAGGATCAGCACGACGTAGAGCAATGCATGCGTAAACTTCGCGAGCCACATCGCCCAATCGGGTTCACCCTCTGAATGCGACGGACGCCCATGGATGAAGAAGCGGTCGAGCAAGCGGATGGAGGCCGCGACGAGAATCGCCGAGCCGAGGACGATATGGGTCCAGCCGAGAATCGTCGTCGTGGATGAAACCGCCTTGCCCTCGAGCGTTCCGTCCCAAAGCGAGACCATGAACTCGCTTTCGAGATATTGGACGATGATTAGAACGACGATCAACCAGTGCATGGCGACGTTGAGCCGGCTCCAGCCAGCGGGCGATGACTTTGCATTCATAACCGATCACTTCCGATTTCAACTGGTGGTTTTCCGGCGCGCGACCCTTGCGCCGCCGATGTAGAATCTTTCTAGATCGGACGGGTCTTCAGGGGCATTTCCGGAACTATACGGTTTTGCAACCTTGGAAGCTGTGACAGCTGCACTCGCGATGGCGCCGGCGATCCGATCACACGCAGGGCGGGCCATTTGCAGCGAGCGAGACATCAATCCGTCGATCGCGCAACTGAGGCTGGATGGCCTTGTCCCGTCTGGAACTGGGGAACCTCGTCGCTGGCATCGACCAGTCTGAACCGGACGACAGACATTTCGCGGCTATGATGGCGGGGTCTCACGACGTCCCGTGAAACCTCATCGAGAGCGGGGCGCGGCTTGGCGGCCATGTCTTCCGACATGGTGATCTCGTTTTCGCCGGATAGAGCGCAGAGCCGCGCAGCCAGATTCACCGTCCGACCAAGGATGGTGAAGTCCGCCCGCTTTCCGGCGCCAAGAGCGGCGGCGATGACCTCGCCCCGGTAAAGACCGACGCCGGGACGGCGGGCCAGGGACCGGCAGGCCTCTATGCTTTCCACAGCGGCCGCCACGGCGCGGTCGTCGGCATCGTCGCCTTGAAAGAATGCCATGATCCCATCGCCGACGATCTTGTCGATCTCGCCATCGTGCCGCGACACCGCCCCGGCGACAGCCGTAACAAAGGCATCGATGAGATCAGCCACGTCGCTTGGCGGGGCGCCTTCCGCGAAACTGGAAAAATCCCGAAGATCGAGAAACAGGACCACCGCTTCGAAGCGTGTCGCTGACGTGTCGTCATTGATCGCATTGCGGACCGCGGAAACGGACAGAAAACGCTGCAGTCGAAGGTGAACGCCACGAACGTAGATCGCCTGGCGATCAAGCGTCCTCTGGGCTTTGGCAATCACCACGCCGGTCGCCAGCACCGAGACAAAGAGCAGGCTCGCAAACACCTTCGTCCAGAAACCCGTCAATCGGGATATCGCAGATTCAAGCACGCCGCTTCGTCGCGTCGCGGCCAGCGATACGATTTTTCCCGAACGCGGCAAAGCCACGCCCCCCAGGGATGTCCAGTGGCCGGGTAGAACGATATTTTCCTTGAGGGTCGCCGCCCCGGTCGCCGTCAGGCCCTCGAACGTCGCAGCGTCCAAAGATCCGCAGTCGGCGTTATTGGCGAGCTCGGCGATGCGTCCGCCGGACTGGTCGAGGACCAAGAGGCAGGTGAGCCCGGTCTCGGCCATCTCCTTTCGCAATTCGGAAAGGACTGAAGCCGACGGCGGGGACGCTCCCTCGAAAAGACCGTCCGCCAGAAGCATGGTCTGGACGAGCCGGATTTCCTGCTCGGCAAAGAGCTTTTCCGCGCTGGCGGAGATGGCGTTGTTCAACGTGAACACCAAGCCAACCGAACTGACGATGATCACCGGCAGGAGAAGGAGTAGGAATGTTCGCAGCAGCGGAAACGGTGTGCCGATTTCATGCGCATCGGCCCGCGGGGCTGCATCGGGTAACTGTCTCCCCTTCTTCGAGGTCCACCCGATCACGGCCGGCGTCCATCAAGCACGGGTGCCTCGATCATCGCAGCGCCGTTCTTCGGCAGAAGGAGAATATCACTATTAGCGGTCGATGCGGCTCCCGGCGCGAGGGATTGGATCAGGCTGTCGAGGTCGTTCGAAAGCACCTGGCTATCTTCGGCGATCTCCAGGATCGCGTAACCGCCGGCGATCGGGTCGAGCATCTCGAGGGAAAGGCCGCCGACGAGAACCGGACGGCCGTCCTCACCGGGGCCGAGCTGGAAGCTCGATGGCCAGAAGGTGAGAACCAGGCGCTGATCGGATGCAGGCCCGGGCTTCGTATAGGCCGCGACGGGCCGGCGACCGTCGTGAAGCAGCGGTGCGGCTGGCCGTTCGACGAGAGGCACGCGCGATGGCATGAGCGTTTCCAGGAGACCGCCGACCGCAAGGGGAGTCCAGCCGGACGGCTCAAGGCGAGCGGTCAGCCCGGATAGTGAAAGATCGGTCTGAATCCTCAACACCTCGGCCTGATCGCCGGCGATCGTCAAACGACGTTCGGCGACCCTGCTCCAACCGTCGGCCAGCCATTCCTGCGGGCTGATCTGCTCCGCGATGGGCACCGGCGCGTAGTTCACGGTCCAGCGATCGTAGTCCTTCCACAGATGATAGCTGTAGGTCCCGAGATAGGCGGGCAGCAGAACCGCCAGCAGCGGCCCCAGGCGGATGGCCCGATCCTGCCGCCGGGTGAGGAACGCGAAGATCGCCGTCACCAGCAACCCGAACGATACGCCCGCGGCAACGTCGCTCAGCCAATGAGCACCGAGATACAGCCGGGTGAACGCAATGATCAGCGCAGCGCCAATGGCGGCCCCAATCGCCAGAGGACGCCATCGTGGTGCGAGGTGCGAAGCGACAATCACGGCCAGGACACCGAACACGGTCATCGAGAGCGTCGCGTGGCCGCTGGGGAAGGAGAAGGATTCGGCACCCGCATAGAGCATCGTGGGACGGGGCCGTTGGATGATCCCCTTGACGAGCGGGACGAACAGGCTCGACGTGGCGACCGCCATCGCTGCCGTTACCGCGACGCGGAAGTGCCGCCGGATGAGCAGCCAGGCGACGAGCGCCAGGCTCAGGCCGGTCAGCACGAAGCCGTCCGCCGCCATGGTGACCGCCGTGATGATGCGGGTGCCCGCGTCGCTGCGGAAGGATTGCAGGAAATTGTAGACGGCCTTGTCAATCAGCTTCAATTCCGGATCGAACAGGAGATTGCCGAGCAGCGTCAGGAAGCCGCCGGCGGCCAATGCCGCGACCATCAGGACGAGGGTCCATCCGACGATGTTGCGGTGGTTGGAGAGGATATGGGTTTCGTATCGCGCCAGCCGGCTCGCTGACGGGCCACGACGTTCGATCCGACCAAGGCGCCATCGATCGAAGACCGGGTAAGCGAAGCCATAGGCGATTTTGCCTAGGTAATAGAGGACGAGGAGCGTCGCCAGCAGAACGACGCCGAGGATCGCAAGACGTGGATCGAAGCTATGAACCCGGGACAGGCCGCGGCCGATACCGGCGGCCGGAATGATGTGAGCGCCGGCCCAGGCGATCGCCGAAACGACGTTGATGACGCTGAACCAACCAAAGTTCATGCCCACCATGCCGGCGATGCCCGGCACGATCGCTTTCACGCCGGGAACGAAGCGGCCGATGAAGATGCTCTTGCCGCCATGTCGCCCGAAGAATGCCTCGCCCTTGTCGATCAGCGCGCCATAGCGGCTGAACGGCCAGACGGAACGCAGCCGCCCCTTGAAGTGGTGGCCGACCCAGAAGGAGAGCGCATCGCCGACCACGGCGCCGGCGCTGGCTAGCAGCAGGATCGGCAGGAACGGAAGTTTGCCGGCTCCCACCAGCCCCCCGGCCGCCACGAGGACGACGGTGCTCGGAATGAACAGGCCGATCAGGAACAGGGCTTCGCCCAGACTGACGAAGAAGACGACCGCGAGCGCTGTCTGCGTGTGTTGGGAGATCAAATCGACGATGGTCTGCGTCATGTCTGCGTCACCGGTCGGCTTGGACGGACCCCGCGGGTCCATGAAACAATTCGCCCACCGAGAAGACATGGCGACGACGGGTCTGGCCCTTCGAGCGACAGGGCACGGGGCACGATCCCGACGCCCACATTAGCGTTCTGCCGGCCGTGGCGCGATCCCGGCCTCGATAGCAACCCGTGTTCGTGGTCAGATGTCCGAAACTATACGCTTCCGTATAGTTCACAATTTTGGATTGACCGACTCCCGCAAATGAAAGCCCCCCGAACGCGTCGGGGGGCCGCATGTGGTTGGCGAGGCGTAGACCGGCCTATTTGCCGCCCTCGCCTGCCTCGCCGTCCTCGGACTCCTCCCGGTCGGCTGCGCCGGACTGCTCGTCCTTCTCGTTTTCCATTTTGGGGTTTTGGTCGACGGTGCCGCTGGTCATGTCGACAAGGACCGTCTTCATCGTACCGTCGGCCTGGGCGAGCTCGATCTCCCAGCCGCTCTGGCCGGCCTCGTCGGTCAATCCAGCATCGACCGCATTGCCGCCAGCGGCCTTCTGGGCCGCGTCGATGGCCTGCGCGAGGTTTACCTTGGCGCTGGTGACCTTCGAAAGGTCCAGCCTGGTCTCGGCGCCACTGCCGTGATCGGCCGCCATTGCGGCACTGCCGGCACCCAAAAGCATGGCAGTGCCGAGGATCGCGGCGCTCGTGCGTTTCATCGTCTGCATCTTGATTTTCCCTTTGATCGAACCGGCGTGATTGCCCGGTCAATCTCAAGGTGGTGAGCTGACATGACCTCGAAAGCTCCGCGACTATACGGATCGGTATGCGAATTGTGGCAGCTAGAGCATCCGGCGAATAATTTGAATCGACGGGTTCCCATTTGATGTTCGGTTTGATTCTCTGTGAGCAGGAGGTGCTTCATGGGAAAGGCTGTTTCATCAGATT
>NZ_JAYXIH010000034.1:0-47814 GCF_036016755.1 Aurantimonas sp. A3-2-R12
GCGATCAATCGAAAGCGCAACGGCCTGGACGCTCATCGCCAGCATCCGAATGCTCACGAGGCGCATCGCAAGATATTGGATCTATTGCTGAACTTTTGAATCAGGCTCTCAGCGTTTGTCGCCACCGCTGGTCCCTCGAACGCACACTTCCTCACGGCCATTCTGGCCGTGGGAGAACGACAATGGGACATTCGCAATTTGATCCGGCAGCCAATGCCCGAAGAGCCTGGAACGCAGGCCGAACGGTTGGTGCCAAGCGAGCGCTGAAGCCGCCACACGTTTTGGGCCGATCGGTTCTGGCTCGATCATGAAGGCAGACTGCGCGACCGAGCACTGTTCGATCTGGCGATCGACAGCAAGCGGCGCGGCTGTGACATTGTTAAGGTAAAAACCGGTGAACTCGTGTCGGGCGGGCGCATCCGGGCCCGGGAGGTGCCACCTGCGATTACGCTAAGTGGTCCAAGGCAAATCTTAGTGCATGACGGGCCTTGGCGCCAAGGCCGGTGAAGCCGGTTCGGATCGCGAAGCCGGCCGTTGCAGGACCTTGGGTGCGGGCGGTCCCGGCAAGGTCGAAGCCTACCATCGGCAAATCGGTAGGGAAACCACGGCGGACCTGCCCGGCTTACTGCCGGGCAGGTCCGCCGTGGTTTATATCGCTATAGAAAGTGATTTATGCCGGAAGTGGTTGCGGGGGTAGGATTTGAACCTACGACCTTCAGGTTATGAGCCGGAAAGCTACGTCAGTTGGACAACTTGGCTACAGCAGATCTGTTCGTCAGTAATGCCCAGAGACAGCAAACCCGCCGTTCTATATCCGGGACCGTCCCTTCTCACTACTCCGACGCACAGCGCCTTCCCTCACGGGCGTGACCAAGGCTTTCATTAGCGGGTCACAACGTTATCGGAGGCCGCGCAACATGACCGATCAGAAATATCTCACCCCAGAAGAGGTCGCGGAACGTTACCGAGGGACGATTACCATCGGCACACTGCGAAACTGGCGATCTATGAGAATAGGTCCCGCCTATTTGAAGGTGGGCAAGTCAGTTCTCTATCCCGTCAACGAGATCGAGGCATGGGATCAGAAAAATATCGTGATGTGTCCTGCAGCAAAACGACTCGGAATTAGAGCGGGGGATCAACGATGATAATCGCAGGGGTCGGCAAAACATCCGACCCCAGAAACCTACCCCATCAGAATCTTATACTCAATAATCTTTAGTATTTTCAACTACTTAATGAAATGAATGGTGTGATCCACAACCACCCGTCCGGGGATCCCACGCCGTCACGGGCCGACATCGACATGACCCGCACCATCGTCGAGACGGCGAAACCCTTGGGTATTTCCGTGCATGACCACATCATCATCGGCAAGGCCGGTCATGCCAGCCTCAAGGGCCTGCGATTGATCTGAGCGACGCGATTGTTCATCGCGAACCATATGATCGTCACGCATTTGATAAGAATCTTACGTAAGGTTAGAATGAGCGCATAGGAGAACGGTCATGGCCAGAGAGCGATTCACGATCGCAACGTTCAACTTGCGAAATCTGAACGAGCCGGGCCTCGACATGTATGGTCGCGACGGCTGGACAGCCGACGAGTACGGCGAGAAAATCGCGTTCACGGCCCGGATGTTCAAAATTCTGCCCTCAGACGTTTGGGCGTTCCAGGAGCTTTGGCACGCCGCATCGCTCGATCGCGCGCTCGCCGACGCCGGACTTTCCGCGGATTACACCGCTCTCGTGCCCGACGCCCATGCCGGCGGCATGATCGTGTGCGCGGCTGCCGTTCGCAAGGAGATCCTCGTCGGCGAGCCAGAGTGGATCAGCCGGTTTCCGGAAGGTCTCGTTCTTTCGAGCGGCGGTGACGACCCGCAGACGGAAAAGATATTCATCAGCCTTTCCAGCTTCTCGCGGCCGGTCCTGCATTTCCGGATCCAGCCGTCCGACCGCGCGACCCCGATCCACGTCTATGTCTGTCACTTCAAGTCGAAGGGACCGACGCGAATCTTTCGGGAGCCGTGGTACCAACGCGACGTGCATTCCAAGCACAGCGAGGCGATCGGCGGCGCCCTGTCCACCATTCGCCGGACCGCAGAAGCTACGGCGCTCCGCTTCATGCTGACCGAACGGATGAAGGGAACCGACGAGCCGGTCATCGTGCTCGGCGACATCAACGACGGCACCCTGTCGAACACGATGAACATCCTGACCGGCCAGCCGCGCTTTCTCGTCGGTGAAAGCCGCGGCGGCGGCGACATCGACCTCTATACGGCGCAGACGCTGCAGGAATACCGCTCCACCCGCGACGTTTATTACACCCACATCTTCAACAACAATTACGAGTCGCTCGACCAATTGCTGGTCAGCCGCGAACTCTATGACAACAGCCGCAACCGGGTTTGGGCGTTCGACGGGCTCGATATCGTCAATGATCACCTCCACTACGATCCGAAGCACGAGCAAGGGACCAGCGACCACGGCGTGGTCCGCGTCACCTTCAAACTCGACCCGGCGCGGGGCGCCGAAACCGGCTAACGAGCGCCCTTCCCTCTACGGCTTCAGTGCAGATAGCCGCCATCCTTCACCAACCGCAGTTCACGCGGCTTGATCAAGCCCGCATGCATGATTCGAACCGAGTGGATCGCCGCCTCGATCTCGCGCTCCCAATGGTCGAGAAAGCGACGCAGTCGCGGATATTCGGGGGCCAGATCCTCGAATTGCCAGGCGAAAGTCTGCAGGAAGCTGGGATGGTCCGGCATCCGGTACAGGACCTCCGCCGTGGTCAGGCCATAGCCCTGCAACATCCGTTCGAATTGCGGATCGGCGGTCTTGATGGTCATCGGCGCACCTTTTCGCTGCGCCAGCCGGGCATCGGCCGGCATTAGAAATGCTGCGACCTAAGAGTTAATGATGTGTTACCGGGCGCCGAAGTTCAAGCGCGAACAGTGCTTTCCGCGCCACAGGACCTGTCATTTCCCGGGATTGTTCACCTCGGCCGCGGCGCGCCGACGCCAACCGGAGCGTATGGGCCTCAGAACGCCCCGGGAAACGCGCCGCCGTCGATCAGCAGGCTCTGGCCGGTGATGTAGCCCGAATGCGCCGAGCACAGGAATGCGCAGGCCTTGCCGAACTCGTCCGGCTCGCCGAAGCGCCCGGCCGGAATGCCGGCGGCTCGGTCGGCGCGGATGTCGTCAAGACTGCGGTTTTCACGCTTCTGCGCCGCCGCGAAATTGGAGCGCAGCCGATCGGTGTCGAAGGCGCCCGGCAGCAGACAGTTGATCGTGACGTTCTGACCGGCGACGGTGCGGGCGACCCCGGCCAGAAAGCCGGTCAGCCCGGCGCGCGCACCGCTGGACAGGTCGAGGCCCGCGATCGGCCCCTTGACTGAGCTGGAGGTGATGTTGACGATCCGTCCGAAGCGGCGCTCGGTCATGCCGTCGATGACACGCTGCACCATCTCGATGGGCGCGATCATGTTGCCGGTGACGCCGGCCAGGAGATCGTCGCGCCCGAGCGCGCGAAAATCGCGCAGCGGCGGCCCGCCATTGTTGTTGACCAGGATGTCCACCTGCGGCACGGCGCCGACGAGCCGGGCCTGGCCGTCCGGGATCGAGACGTCGGCAACAACGGGAATGACGTCGGCGCCGGTCTCCCGTGAGATGGCTTCAGCCGTCGCGTTCAGCACCTCTTCGTCGCGGCCGTTGAGCACCACCGTACAGCCGGCCCGCGCCAACTCGGTGGCGCAGCCCCGGCCAAGCCCCCGGCTCGATGCGCAGACGATCGCGTATTTCCCTGTCAGTCCCAGATCCATGTCGTTTTCCCACTCGTCCTCAGCCGCTTAACGGCACGGGCGATTTTCGATTCTTCACCAATCACTTAGTCGGCTTTAATGATTCACTTTGCCAGGACGCATTGTGACGTTCCTGCGTTACCCTGCCCCCGGCGGCGTGCACTGCTTCCTGGGTATCGACGTCGACGCTCGCGGCGGCGCCGATCTCGACCTCGACCACAGCGTCGGGATGGTCGGCGATCACGCCTTGCGCCCCGACATCTCCCGAAAGCGCCATGATTTCAGGGCGATAGACCGTCGAGACCACGACCGGATTGCGCCGCCGGCCGCGATCGAAGGCCGCCGCGATCGACCCCGCGCCGGACGGCACGAAGGCCGCGATGAGCCGGTCGAGATCCGCCGGTGTCAGGAACGGCTGGTCGGCCAGCATGACAAGAACGCCGTCGGCTTCGGACGAGGCCGCGAACCCGGCCTTGAGCGAGGTCGAGAGCCCGTCAGCAAAGACCGGGTTCTCTACGATGTCGATGGCGAGGTCACCCAAGGCCGCGACAATCTCTTCCCGCATATGCCCGACGACCACCCGCACATGTCCCGCGCGCTTCGCAGCCAGCGCGGTCTCAGCCGAACGCCGGATCAGCGGGACGCCTTCGAAGGTCGACAGCAGCTTGTTCGGCCCGCCCATGCGGCTCGACCGGCCAGCGGCGAGGATGACGATATCGACGACTGGCTCCTCGACGGCGCTGTCCGCCTCACGCGGCTGCGGCCGCGAGGCGATCTCCATCAAGAGCCCGCCGACGCCCATCTTCCGAATGTCGTCGCCGGTCACCGGGAGATCGGCCAGTAGGCGATCGAGCACCCAGTCGAAGCCGTTTTCCTTGGGGCTGCGGGCGCAGCCGGGCGCGCCGAGCGCCGGCCGGCCGTCCAACGTGCCGAGGAGCAAGAGATTGCCGGGGTCCACCGGCATGCCGAGATGGTCGATCCGGCCGGCGGCCGCCGCGATCGCCGCCGGGATGACGTCGCCGCCGTCGATCACCGCCGAGGCGCCGAAGATCAGCGTCACATCCGCTGTCTCGCGCCGCAGCAGGGCATCGGTCAGGGCGCCCACCTCATGGGCACAGCGGATCTCGCCGACGATCATCGAGCCGGAGGCCGCGAGCCGCACCTCGGTGACGGCACGCGTCTTGTCGAGCACGCTCGGCTTGACGCCAGGAAGCTCAGTCTGGATCAGCACCACGCGCTTCGGCGCGAAGGGGGCGAGACGAAATGCCGCCTCTCCCGCGCAGAGCCGCACGGCCGCCTCGACCGCCGCGCCGGAAACGGCCAGCGGGATGATCTTCACCGTCGCCACCATCCGCCCTGCCTCAACGGGGGCGTATTCGCCGAGCGTCGCGAGGGTCACGCCGGGGTCGATGGCGTTGAGCGCGTCGACCATGGCGCGATCCGGCAGGAACAGCCCCGCTGTTTCCGCAAAGAGATTGACACGGCCGGTTCCGGCCTCGCCCGCTCGAATTCCCGCCCCGCCAAGCGCGGCACCGATCGCCGCCGCCGCCTGATCCTCGGTGAGGTCGCCCGGCTCGAGACGCGCAGCGGTGACAACGCCGACACCGGCGTCGCGAAGCGCGGCAATGTCCGCCACCGAGAGCCGTGTCCCCTTCTTCAGCCGACGCTGGTCGAGCCTCTGGGAGTGTGCCAGAATCGCCCCTTCCGCCTCCGCGACAGGTATCTCCCCGAAGATCATGCCGCCTCGGTCTCGCCCCGGCGCTCGGCGAACATCTTGCGCTTGCGGAACGCCTCGATGACCGAAGCAAGGATTGCGACGGCGATCTCGCCCGGCGTCGACGCGCCGATATCGGCGCCGATAGGCGCTTCGATACGGTCCATCGCCTGGACGGACATCCCGGCGTCGGTCAGTCGCTCGACCCGCCGCGCATGGGTCTTCCGGCTGCCCAGCGCGCCAATGTAAAAGCACCCGGCCTGGAGCGCCGCGATCAGCGGATAATCGTCGATCTTCGGATCGTGAGTGATGACGCAGACGGCGGTATAGGCGTCGAGCGGGCGGGCTTTCAGCACCACCTCGGGCCATTCGGCGACAAGCGCAACATCCGGAAAACGCTCCGTGGTGGCAAAGGCCGTGCGCGGGTCGACGATCTCGACATCATAACCGGCCAGCTTCGCCATCGGCGCCAGCGCCTGGCTGATATGGACCGCGCCGACGACGACGAGCCGGGGCGGCGGCAGATGGGCGTTGAGGAAAACCTCGCCGTGATCGGTCTGGACGATCCCGGACTTGCCGGAACGGATCACCCGCCCGATCGGCTCGGCGAGCGGATCGCCCACAACCTCCGCCTCGCGCACGAGCCGCTGGGCGCCATTCGCCAGAGCGGTGACGACGACGGCGGCCCGGCGGGCGGCGCGCTCGACGTTCAGATCTGCCAGAAGCACACGGTCCATCAGTTCACCCGTTCGACATAGACGCGGATGCGCCCGCCGCAGGACAGACCCACCCGCCACGCGGTTTCGTCGGCGACCCCGAATTCCAGCATGCGCGGCTCGCCCGCCTCGATCACGTCGACTGCCTCGGTGACCACAGCGCCCTCGACGCAGCCGCCGGAGACCGAGCCCTCGAAATTGCCGTCGGCATCGATGATCAGCTGGCTGCCGGTCGGCCGGGGCGCTGAGCCCCAGGTTTCCACGACGGTGGCGAGCGCGAGGCTCCGCCCCTCGCCGGCCCACGCCTCGGCGGTCTTCAATACATCGAACTCATGGATCGTCTGGGACATGATCTGACCCTCCTCAAAGGCGCGGCACACGATATCGCCGTAGTCGACCCGGCACCAGCGTCGGCAGAGCCTGCCCTTACGCCGCCATCGCACGATCGGCGGCGTCCATCCACCAGCGCGGATCGGTCTCCCGGCCCCCGCCACCCGACAACGCCTCGCAGAGCGCGCTCATCGCCTCCAGCGAATGCACCGAGCGGAACTCGTCCACATGCGGCAGCATGGCGCGGACTCCCTTGGCGCGGGCGGAAAATCCGTCGAAGCGCAACAGCGGGTTCAGCCAGATCAGCCGCCTGCAGGATTTATGCAGCCGCTCCATCTGTTTCGAGAGCTCGTCGACCGAATCGCGCTCCAGCCCGTCGGTGATCAGGATCACTACCGCGCCCTGGGTCAGCACCCGGCGCGACCAGGTCAGGTTGAAGCTCGCCAATGCCTCGCCGATGCGGGTTCCGCCGGACCAGTCCTTCACCGCGCCGGCACAGTCAGCGAGCGCCTCGTCGGGATCTTTGTGGCGCATCTGCCGGGTGACGTTGGTCAGCCGCGTGCCGAACAAAAACGTATGCACCCGGCGCCGTTTCTCGGTCAGGGCATGGATGAAGTGCAGAAAAACTCGGGTGTACTGGCTCATCGAGCCGGAGATGTCGGCGAGCACCACCAGCGGCGGGTGAATCTCGCGGCGAGAACGAAATTTCGGCAAGACGAGGTCGCCGCCGGTCCGCATCGAGGCCCGCATCATGGCTCTCGGGTCGATTCGATCACCGCGCGGATCGGGGCGAAACCGGCGTGTCGCGATCCAGTCCGCTGGCAGGCGCAGCGCGGCGATGGCCTGCTTGGCCTCCTCAATCTCGCGTACCGACATCTGCGCGAAATCCTTCTGGCGCAGCACCTCGTTGCCGGACACCGTGAGACTGGCGTCGATCTCGATCTCCGGCCGCTCCTGCTTGGTGATCCGGTCGCGGGCGCCCTCGAACATCGCTTCGGCGGCGCGGTCCTCGCCGGCCCGCTTCTTTTCCCGCTCCGATTGGCGTGGCGGAGCCTTCGGCGAGAACATGGCGATCATCTTTTCGATCAGTTCGCGCGAGCGCCAGAACAACCGGAACGCCTCCTCGAACACCGCATCGTCCTCGTGGCGGGTGATCAGCACCGCATGCAGCGTCCAATAAAAATCGTCGCGGCTGGTCAACCCCGCCGCCTTGACCGCCGCAATCGCGTCGAGCGTCGCGGAGGGACCGACCTTCAGTCCCGCCTTGCGTAGCGCCCGGGCGAAATAGGCGATGTTGTCCGCGAGCTTGCCGTCCGGATCTGCCGCCACTTTCGGCGGATCGGCGACGGCGCTCATGGGAGCCTTGCCAGGTCGCGCTTCACCTCGGCGAGAATCTCGCGGCCCTCGCCTCGTTCCATGCGTTGGATGTCGTCTTGGTATTTCAACAGCACCCCCAGCGTATCGGAGACATGCGCGGGGTCCAGCGCAACGGCGTTGAGTTCGGTCAGGGCGTTGGCCCAGTCGATGGTCTCGGCGACACCCGGCGCCTTGAAGAGATCGATCTGACGCAGCCTCTGCACGAAGGCAACGAGTTCAGCCGCCAGTTCGGCATTGGCTTGCGGTGCCTTGCGTCGCACGATCTGAAGTTCGCGGTCGGACGCCGGATAATCGACCCAATGATAGAGGCAGCGCCGCTTCAGCGCGTCGTGGATCTCGCGGGTGCGATTGGTGGTGATGATGACGATCGGCGGCTCGGCGGCTCGAATGGTACCGAGTTCCGGGATCGTGACCTGATTGTCGGAGAGAATCTCCAGAAGAAACGCCTCGAAGGCTTCGTCGGTACGGTCGAGCTCGTCGATCAGCAGCACCGGCGCGCGACCCGGCTCGCCTTCTAGCGCCTGCAGGATCGGCCTGCGGATCAAGAAGCGCTCCGAAAAGATGTCGGAGCGCATCGCGTCCTTGGACGTATCGCCGGAGGCCTCGCGCAGCCGGATCTCGATCATCTGCGCGGCGTAGTTCCATTCGTAGAGCGCCGAGGAGACGTCGAGCCCCTCATAGCACTGCAGGCGAATCAGCGGCCGGCCCAACGCCGCGGCCAGCACTTTGGCGATCTCGGTCTTGCCGACGCCGGCCTCGCCTTCCAGAAACAGCGGTCGCCCCATCTTGAGCGACAGAAACAGGACGGTCGCGAGCGACCTGTCCGCCACGTAGTTCTGTCCGTCGAGAAGCGCTTCGGTCTCGTCGATCGATGCCGGCAGTTTCGATGTCACGGATACCCTTTCCCTGAGACGCTCCGATGGCCCACGCTAGAGGCTGCGATAGGTCCGGTCGAGATAGACCAGCGACGGCGATTTCGATCCTGTGCGGATCGCCACCACCTCGCCGATCAGCACGCGGTGCGTGGCAACGATTTTGGCTTCCAATATCCGGCAATCGAACCCGGCCAGCGAACCGACCAGCAAAGGCGCGCCGGTTTGCAGTACCTCCCATTCGCCCTTGGCGAAACGCGCGTCCGACTCGAGCTGCCCTTCACCGGCGAAGGCGCGAGCGATCGCCTCGCTGTCTTCGGACAGCAGATTGACGGCGAAATTACCGTTGTTCTCAAACCGGTCGTTGGCCGGGCTCGACGTATTGAGACAGACAAGCAGCGTCGCCGGTTCGTCGGACACCGAACAGGCAGACGAGACCGTCACGCCACGCCGGCCCGCCGGGCCGTCCGTCGTCACCAGGTGAACCGCCGAGGCAAACCGGCTCATCGCGTCGCGAAAGCTGTCGCGGTCGATCGTCGATGTCGTCAGCAAACCATATTCCATTCATTGCGCCCGGGTCCCGAGCCGTTCGCGTCAAACATAGGGCGGGGATGGCGGATTCGCACGGGGTCTCGTCGCAATCCATCGCGGGCCCCCATCCAGACAGGCTTTCCCGGGCATTCCCGTTATGGCGCGAGCCGGCATCACGACACCGTCGTGGATACGGCCGGGTCCGTCTCGCCATCGTCCGGACGGTCGACTAGACTCGCAGGCATGACGCGTTTCTTTCTCACCCAGCCCCGGTATTTTGCCGCCTTCGGCCTGATGGGGATCACGCTTTTGCCGGCGCAGGCCCAAGACACGGGCGAGCCGATCACGCTCGGCGTAGCGGCACCGCTTTCCGACAGCGCCGGCATTCTCGGTCGGCAACTCGCCGACGGCGCGCGCGCAGCGGCGGCAAAACCCGCCGACGGCCAGACGGTCGAGGTCGTGGAGGCCGACACCAAATGTTCCGCCGAGGGCGGCAAACAGGCGGCCGAAAGCTTCGTCGCCATGAATGTCTCCGTCGCCACCGGCTTCCTGTGCGCCGACGCCATCGAGGCGGCGCTTCCGATCCTTACGGAGGCAGGGATTCCGACCATAGACGTTGGCGTGCGGGCCAACCGCCTCACCGACCGGCGCGAGCGGACCGGCTTTCTCGTCTGGCGCGTCGCGCCGCGTTCCGACAAGGAAGCTGCGGCGGCCGCAAGCTATCTGGCGACGCGCTGGAAGGCCGAGCCCTTCGGCCTCCTGGAGGACGGCTCGATCGCTGCGCGGGCATTGTCCGACGCGGTCCGCCGGCTCCTCGCCGACCAGGGCATGAAACCACAGACGATCGACAATTACCGGCCCGCCGAGGAAAAGCAGTTCGGCCTGGTGAGACGCCTGGAGCGCACCGGGGTCAGCCGATTCTTCATCGCCGGTGACCGGCCGGACGTCGCGATCATCGCCCGCGACGCTGCCGAGATCGGACTTGCCCTCGACATTGTCGGCGGCGAGGCACTATTCGACGAGACGAGCGACGACGTGCCGCTGCCGGACGGCATCGTTGCGGTCGCGCCGCGAATCCACGTCCCAGAACTTCAAGACGGCGGCCCGGACGAAGGACCAATGGCCGGACCGCAAGGCTATTTCGGCCCCGCATACGCGGCAACGCAGATCGCCGTCGCAGCGGTCGGCCAAAGCCGGGAAACCGGCCGGCCGATCACCGAAATCCTGGGCAACGAGGCATTCCAGACCGTGCTCGGGCCGATCCGTTTCGACGCCAAGGGCGATTCCGACCTCGATCTCTACCGCGTCTTCGAATGGCGCGGTAACGGCTTCGTCGACGAGACCGGGGGCTGAGGACATGAGCGCCTGGCGGCCTGGCACTCGCAATCTCCTCAGCGACGTCGCCGGGGTCAGGGTCGGGCATGCCGGCGACGAACGGCTGAAAAGCGGCACGACGGTCGTCATTCTCGACACGCCATCAATCGCGTCCGTGGCTATTCTGGGCGGCGCACCGGGGACCCGCGAAACCGATCTTCTGGCGCCGGAGAACACCGTCGCGGAGGTCGATTCGCTGGTGCTGTCGGGCGGGTCCGCCTTCGGCCTCGACGCCGCGTCGGGCGTGCAGGCCTGGCTCGCGGAGCAAGGCCGCGGCTTTGCCGTCGGCGATGTGCGCGTGCCGATCGTGCCGGCTACGATCCTGTTCGATCTAGCCAATGGCGGGGCCAAGGCCTGGGGCCGCTATCCGCCCTACCGCGAGTTCGGCTACGAGGCGGCACGCTCGGCAGGCGCCGATTTTCCGATCGGCACAGTCGGCGTCGGCATCGGCTGCACCACGGCGACGGTGAAGGGTGGCCTCGGCTCGGCGTCGACCGTGCTCTCGAACGGCATCACGGTCGCGGCGCTCGTCGCGGTCAACGCCGTCGGGTCGGCAACGATCGGGACCGGCCGCAGTTTCTGGGCGGCGCCCTTCGAACTGGGCGACGAGTTCGGCGGCCTCGGCCTGCCGCAACCGTTTCCTCCGGGCGCGACAGCCCCGCGAACCAAGCTCGACGCGCGGATGGGCGCCAACACGACCATCGGAATCATCGCCACCGACGCAGTGCTCGACAAGGGCGCCGCCAAGCGGCTGGCGATCGCCGGACAGGACGGCTACGCCAAGGCGATCTGGCCATCGCACACCGATTTCGACGGCGATCTCGTCTTCGCGCTGGCCACCGGCGGCAGCGGAATTCTGCCGGAGCCGATCGGCCGTGTGGAACTCGCCGCCGCGGCCACGGCGACCATGGCCCGCGCCGTCGCGCGCGCTATTTACACCGCGATATCCGCCGAGGGCGACCGACAGGCAACATGGTCGAGCCTTCGTGACCCGCGGATGGCGTCCGGCAGAGCCGGCAGCGAGAGAACGGCCCCATGAAAAACGTCACGAACACGATAGCGGCCGCAGCCATCGCGACCTTGCTGGCGTCGACCACCGCATCTGCCGAAGACCTGCCGTTCCTGGGTACCTGGGACTGCGAGGTGGCGATCTTCACTTTTACCCCGACCACCTACAACACCGGATCGGAGGATCTGCTGGTCGAAGAGGTTCAGGAAGGGAGCGACGGTTCCTACACGCTGTTGTTCGCCGATGACTATTTCATCACTCTTTCCGGCTTTACCGGCGATTCGATGGGGTGGTTCTCCGAGGCCAGCGGCGACAATTTTTCGTGCACCCGTATCGTCGCGCAAAAGTAGCACTCCCCGCGGCCAGCAAGTGAGGACCGACGATGACGCCCCCGCGACTTCCAAAGATCGCCGCCGCGGCGGCAGTCCTGCTGGTGGCGCTGCCGGGATTCGCTTCGCCTGCCTCGGCTGGCGACGCGGCAAGGCTGGAACCGCTCGGGTTCTCCGAGGACGGCAAGGTCTTCGCATTCGAGCAATCAGGCATCCAGGATGGGTCCGGCTTCCCCTATGCCGAGATATTCTTTCTCGATCTCGCCGAGGATCGCTTTCTGCCGCCCTCCCCGGTCCGCATCCGGATCGAGGCGGACGGCGCCGGGATCGCGGATGCCAGAGAGCAGGCTCGCGAGGCAGCCCAGGCGCTGTTCACGACCTATGATCCCGAGGCGCATCCCGGCTCACTGGTCGTCGCCAATCCGCCGACCGAATTGTCGGCAGATCCGTACCGAGCCCGCTTCCTGCCCCGACCCATCGAGCCGACGCCTGACAAGCCGGTCGAGCTTCGACTGGAGCCGATCCCGCTCAGCGGCGGCAAGGCGTGCGAAGTGTTCGGCACGTCTTACGGCTACCGGCTGGTGCGCATCGCCACCAAGCCGGGCGATGCGGCTGTGCTGATCCACGAGGACACTGCGATTCCAGAAAGCCGGGGCTGCCCGCTCGACTACGCCCTGTCCGAAATTCGCGTCTACGAGCGACCGACCGGCGGATTTTCGGCGGTGGCGATCATCGGGGTCAAATCCGTCGGCTTCGAGGGACCGGACCTGCGCTACATCGCCAACCCGCTGTCGATGGACTGATGAGCGATCACTTCGGCAAACGTTGAGACGCGGCGTCGGCTCTGTTAGACGGCAGCCGTTCCTCCCAATCGTATAGCTGAAAGAATCCGCGCCATGATCCCCCGCTATTCCCGCCCCGAGATGGTCGACGTCTGGTCGCAGGAGACGAAGTACCGGATCTGGTTCGAGATCGAGGCCCATGCCTGCGACGCCCTCGCCGAACTCGGCGTCATTCCCGAAAGCGCGGCGAAGACGATCTGGGAAAAGGGCAATGGTGCCACGTTCGATGTAGACCGCATCGACGCGATCGAGCGTGAGACCAAGCACGACGTCATCGCCTTCCTGACGCATCTTGCCGAGATCGTCGGCCCGGACGCCCGCTTCGTCCATCAAGGCATGACCTCGTCGGACGTCCTCGACACCTGCTTCAACGTGCAGCTGACCAAGGCCTCCGACCTGCTCCTCGCCGATCTCGACGGCCTGCTCGCCGCGCTCGAACGCCGCGCCTTCGAGCACCGGGACACGATCACCATCGGGCGTTCCCATGGTATCCACGCCGAGCCGACGACCTTCGGCGTCAAGCTCGCCCTCGCCTATGCCGAGTTCCAGCGCTGTCGCGAGCGCCTCGTCGCCGCCCGCACGGAGATCGCTACTTGCGCCATCTCGGGCGCCGTCGGCACCTTCGCCAACATCGACCCGCGCGTCGAGGAGCATGTCGCCAAGGCGATGGGGCTTGCGGCCGAGCCGGTGTCGACGCAGGTGATTCCGCGCGACCGACACGCGATGTTCTTCGCCACGCTCGGCGTCATCGCTTCGTCGGTCGAACGTCTGGCGACCGAAGTCCGCCATCTGCAGCGCACCGAGGTGCTGGAAGCGGAGGAATATTTCTCGCCGGGCCAGAAGGGCTCGTCGGCGATGCCCCACAAGCGCAATCCGGTGCTGACGGAAAACCTCACGGGCCTTGCCCGCATGGTCCGTTCCTACGCCCTGCCGGCGATGGAGAATGTCGCGCTCTGGCATGAGCGCGACATCTCCCACTCCTCGGTCGAACGGATGATCGGACCGGACGCCACGGTGACGCTCGACTTCGCGCTCGNACATCTCCCACTCCTCGGTCGAACGGATGATCGGACCGGACGCCACGGTGACGCTCGACTTCGCGCTCGTGCGCCTCACCGGCGTCGTCGACAAGCTGCTCGTCTATCCCGAGCGGATGCTGGCCAACCTCAACAAGTTCAAGGGTCTCGTCCATTCCCAGCGGGTGCTGCTGGCACTGACCCAGGCCAGTGTCTCCCGCGAGGATGCCTACCGGCTTGTGCAGCGCAACGCGATGCGGGTGTGGGAGGAGGACAAGGACTTCCTGACGGAACTCCTCGCCGACAAGGACGTGACGGCCGCACTGCCGGAAGCCGAGATTCGCGAAAAATTCGACCTCGGCTATCATACCAAGCACGTCGGGACGATCTTCGAGCGGGTATTCGGCCGCGCCGGTTGAACCCCGCGCCTGCGATCGTCGTTGCACCAATGCGCCCGGCCTGATCGCGACAAGGTCGGATCGGACGGGCGCTGGAACGGAGGACATCGCTATGCCTCACACGTCGGATCGCTCCGGAACCAACAGCCGCCGGCACATGATCTGGATCGCGATCGCCGTGGCCGCGCTGGCGTTCCTGGTTTATTTCTTCTTCTTCACCGCAACGCCGGACCGAGCGATTTTGACGGAGGACGAACTGTCCCCGGCGCCGACCGCCGAGGAGCCGGCCACGTAGCGGCGAGACAAGGGCCCGCCTGTCAGCTGTCTTGAACCGCGACAGGGTACGAGGATGGAAAACCGATGCCCTGACGGCTTGACTTGCGCGGCTCGCATTCGCATGTCCCGCCGATGCGCATTGCCGAAGCCGATATCCTCATCCTGCCCGGTTACAAGGGCTCTCCTGAAGATCACTGGCAGACCCGTTGGGAGCGCAGGCTGTCAACGGCGCGCCGTGTGCCGCAGGCCGAATGGACGAAGCCCGTCCGCGACGACTGGATGGCCGCGGTGGCGGATGCCGTGAACACCTCCGCCCGGCCGGTCGTCCTGGTCGCCCATTCGCTCGGCGTCGCGGCCGCCGTGCAGGCGATCCCGCGCTTCGAACGGCCAGTGGCGGGCGCGTTCTTCGTCGCGCCTCCGGAGGTGGAGAACGATGCGATTCGCCCGAGACACCTGCGCACCTTCGGACCCTACCCACGCGATCCGCTGCCGTTTCCCAGCGTCGTCGTCGCCAGCCGCAACGACATTTTCTCGTCCTTCGAGGCCGCCGAGGACATCGCCGGCGCCTGGGGATCGCTGTTCATCGATGCCGGCGAGGCCGGCCATATGAACGCCGAGAGCGGCCATGGCCCCTGGCCCGAAGGCTTGCTCACCTTCGGCAAGTTCATGACCGGACTGCGCATGCCGGCCTGACCAGCCGCGTTCAGCCGCGAACGGCCTCGGCAAGGGCCCGCGCCCCCGCTGCAATCACGGCCTGGTCGGAACTGACGCAAACCAGACGATAGCCATACTCCCGGTACCGCTTGGCGTCCTCCGGCGTCGCGGCATAGATCGTGGCGATCTTGCCGGCCGCCGACGTCGCCGCGGCAATTCGTTTGATCGCCGCCTCGGCCTGCGCGCCGCGCGGATCGAGCGTCCCATCGCCGGACAGAGCGATCGACAGATCGGAGGGGCCGACGAAGACACCGTCGAGGCCGTCGACCGCCAGGATCGCCTCGAGATTGGCGACTGACGCACCGGTCTCGATCATGGCGAAGGCCAGCGTTTCGTTACGGGCGTCCGTGACGTAGTCGGCGCGATCGGCGTAGCCATGCAGTTCGCCGGCACGCGTCGGGCCATAAGACCGTTGCCCGAACGGCGGATATTTCGCCACCGCCACGAAGGCGCGGGCCTCGTCGGCGGTTTCGATCATCGGCATCATCACGGCCGAGGCACCGAAGTCGAGAAGGCGCGCGGCGAGCGCCCGGTCCTCGATCGGCAAGCGTACCAGCGCGGGCTTGCCGAGCAGCACCGCGCGTTCGATGCCGGCCCGCAGGCTGGCAGTGTCGTGCAGGCCGTGCTGGACGTCAAAGGTCACGGCGTCGAAATCGGCGCGCAGAAACGCTTCATGAACCACCGGATCGATCAGGCCGAGCCATGCGGAGACGACGAAGCCCCCCTCGCCCAGGCGATCACGAAGTCGAGGGAGGGCCATCAGGCGCTGCGGATCTGGGTTTCGGCTTCCGCCAGAAAGTGCGCCAATTGCTTGCGGATCTGATGCTCCGACTGTTCGACGCCGGCCGCGACAAAATCGTCGCGAATCTTGTGGACCACATCGTCGTCACCGGGCAACAGGAAGTCGACCTTGATGACCTCCTGGGCGTAGGCGTTCGCTTCCTCACCACTCTTCCCGAGCTTCTCAGCCGCCCAGAGGCCGACCAGCTTGTTGCGGCGCGCCTCGATCCGGAACCGCAATTCCTGGTCATGGGCATAGCGGGACTCGAAATCGCGCTCGCGGTCGTTCATGGACATGATGTTCCTCCTTGGTAAGAATCGACCGTCCGATCCACCGGCCTTTCGTCTGACATACGGTCTTGCGCCGCGTTTTTGAAGCGCGATTTCGTTTCAAGCGGCGTTATCAGGCCTTGATTTGCGGCGCTTGCCGCACGACTTCCCGCAGAGCAATTGCCGAAACGATTGTTAAGGCGGGCCGTATGGTCTATTCAGCCGCACCATCGTCAGCCGTCTTCGCACCGTGGCCAGGGCCGGTGCTTCCTTCACGATAGAGTTCCATGATGACACGTCGCCGCCGTATCTACGAAGGCAAGGGCAAGATCCTCTATGAGGGCCCGGAGCCTGGCACCCTGGTGCAGTTCTTCAAGGACGACGCCACCGCGTTCAACAAGAAAAAGCACGAGGTCGTCGACGGCAAGGGCGTTCTCAACAACCGCATCTCGGAATACATTTTTTCGCATCTGAACAAGATGGGGATTCCGACCCACTTCATCCGCCGCCTCAATATGCGCGAGCAGCTGATCAAGGAGGTTGAGATCATCCCGCTCGAAGTGGTGGTGCGCAACATCGCCGCCGGCTCGCTCGCCAAGCGCCTCGGCATCGAGGAGGGCACCGTCCTGCCCCGCTCGATCATCGAGTTCTATTACAAGGCCGACGCGCTCGACGATCCGATCGTTTCCGAAGAGCACATCACCGCATTCGGCTGGGCGAGCCCGCAGGAGATCGACGACATCATGGCCCTGGCGATTCGGGTCAATGATTTCCTGTCCGGACTGTTCCTCGGCGTCGGCATCCAGCTCGTCGATTTCAAGATCGAGACCGGCCGGCTGTTCGAGGGCGACATGATGCGGATCATCGTCGCCGACGAGATCTCTCCCGATTCCTGCCGGCTGTGGGATGTCCAGACCCACGACAAGCTCGACAAGGATCGCTTCCGCCAAGACATGGGCGGTCTCGTCGAGGCCTATCAGGAGGTCGCCCGCCGGCTCGGGATCATGAATGAAAACGAGCCGCCCCGCCCCTCCGGGCCGGTGTTGGTCAAGTAAGGCGGCGCAGAGCCTCCAAGCAGCCGGCACCGGCACTCAAGCTCGTTTATTCCAGGGACAGGCGCATATCGTGATCAAGGCTCGCATCGTCGTCACTCTCAAGACCGGTGTCCTCGACCCGCAGGGCAAGGCCATCGAGGGCGCTCTCGGCCATCTCGGCTTTGCCGGCGTCGGCGCCGTCCGGCAGGGCAAGGTCTTCGATATCGAAGTCGACGCCAAGGACGAGGCGACGGCGCGGTCTGAGCTTTCCCGGATGTGCGACAAGCTCCTCGCCAACACGGTCATCGAGAATTACACTGTCGAGATCGCGTAAAGGTGGCTCCGGAGCGGGGTGATGGCAGAGGTCACGAACGAGCTAGTATACGATCTGATGAAACGCTTTCACGAGCGGTTCGACAAGCTCGACCACGGGCTTGCGGAAGTGAAGCAGGAATTGATTTCGATACGCGGTCACTTTCTGTCCATGCAGACGGACATTCACAATATGTATGGCGTGCTCGTCCGTCACGACGACCGTCTCGAACGGATCGAGCGGCGTGTGGAGTTGTGCGAGATGGCCGAACCCCAGCGACCGTTTGATCATAATCCATGAACACAGCCGTCATCCTCCTCCCCGGCCTCAATCGCGACCGTGACATGATCGCGGCGCTGACCGCGATCACCGGCAAGGCGCCGCTCACGGTCTGGCAGACCGAGACGACGCTCCCCGACGTCGACCTGATCGTCGTCCCGGGCGGGTTCTCATTCGGCGATTATCTGCGCTGCGGCGCGATCGCCGCGCGCGCTCCGGTGATGCGCGCCGTCGCCGACGCGGCGGCCAAAGGCGTTCCGGTCCTCGGCGTCTGCAATGGGTTCCAGATCCTGTGCGAAGCAGGGCTCTTGCCCGGCGCCTTGATGCGCAACAATTCGCTGCGCTTCGTCTGCCGGGACGTGAAGCTGGAAGTCGTCAACGCCGCGACGCGCTTTACCGCCAATTATCGCCAGGGCCAGGTGATCCGCTGCCCGGTCGCCCATCATGACGGAAATTACTTCGCCGACGCGGACACGCTGGCGCGTCTCGAAGGCGAGAACCGGATCGTGTTCCGCTATGCCGAGGGGACCAATCCCAACGGCGCGATCCGCGACATCGCGGGCATCGTCAACGACGCCGGCAACGTCCTCGGCATGATGCCGCACCCGGAAAATCTCGTCGAGCCGGAGCACGGCGGCACCGACGGCCGCGCGATCTTCGAGGGCGCGCTCGGCATGACCGCGAGCGCCGCCGCGTGAGAGAAGCGCTCTTCGGACGAATGGCCGTCTTCGCGGCGTCGATATTCACGCTCGCCCTCGGCGCCTGTGCCACAGGCCCCACGGACCAGGACCAACCAGGCGCGACGGCCGATTCCGGCCTCGACCGCATGGAGCGGCTGGCGCTAGCGGCCAATCGCTGTTGGTTCAAGTCGGGCGATCCGGCCTTTGCCCGCTACAGCCTCGCGCCGGAACTCTCCTCCTTCTCCGGCCGGCCGCGCTTCCTGCTGGTGCCGCGCGGTCAGCTCGAAGCACGACCTTTGTTGGTCGTGGAAGCCCAGTCCGACTCGGCGAATGTCTCGGTCTACGGGCCGCTGATGAATGAGGCTCTCGCAAGCCGCATCGACACCGACCTCGCCCGTTGGCGCGCCGGCGCCAAGACGTGTTCGGCCTGATATGAGCGCGCTTCGCCGATCCGGCGCCCTTGGCGTCCTGCTTCTTGTGGCCGGCAGCCTCTCCGCCTGCGCCGCGACCAACGGAACCGCGTCCGGTCAGGCGTCACCTCCCGTGACGATCGCGGCAGCGTTCCCGACCCCCGCTGATGCAGAACCGGACAGGATAGCCCACCGAGCCGCCCCGTCGGCCGCGCCCGTTTCGGGCGGCAAGCTGACCCCGGCCGAGATCGCCTATGTGAACGGCACCGCTGCCGCAATTTATCGACGCCGCGCCGTCGAGCGCGCGACTTCGCTCGTGCCGACGGGCGAAGTCGGCGGATACGGGATTTGCGTGCGCTCGCCCGCGGCCAAGGGCGGTTACGACGTGGCGCTGGTGGTAATTGCCCGGCGCCTTTACGGCGAGCCGATCTCGCAAGTGGACGACGATACGGTCGTGCTGCGGCGGGCGGCCGATACGGGTGTCTGTCGCGCCACATCGATGACCTATGTCTCTGCCCGCGCCGGCTGAAATGAGCAGACCCGGCTCGCTGCCTCCATCCGACCCGCTCGGGCTTTTTCGACACTGCCGCAGATGGTAACAGGCCGACAGGCCAGAGCATCGAACCAGGAAGCGGAATCCGGTTCTTGGATCATTCCGAGGCTCAACCGAAATGTTAGAGCGCAGACCAACGCCCAGGACACGCCATGACCGCCGAGACCGACATCACCCCGGAGCTGATCGCGGCCCACGGACTGAAACCGGATGAATACGAGCGCGTGCTGTCGTTGATCGGCCGCGAGCCGACGATGACCGAACTCGGCATTTTCTCGGCCATGTGGAACGAGCATTGTTCCTACAAATCCTCCAAGCGCTGGCTGCGGACGCTACCGACCAAGGGGCCGCGCGTCATCCAGGGGCCGGGCGAGAATGCCGGCGTCGTCGATATCGGCGACGGCATGGCGGTGGTCTTCAAGATGGAGAGCCACAACCACCCCTCCTTCATCGAGCCCTATCAAGGGGCGGCGACCGGCGTCGGCGGCATTCTGCGCGATGTCTTCACCATGGGTGCGCGGCCGATCGCGGCGATGAACGCGCTGCGCTTCGGCGCGCCGGACCATTCCAAGACCCGTCATCTGGTCGCCGGAGTAGTCGCCGGCGTCGGCGGTTACGGCAATTCCTTCGGCGTGCCGACGGTCGGCGGCGAGGTCAATTTCCATCCCCGCTACAACGGCAATTGCCTGGTCAACGCCTTTGCGGCGGGCCTTGCCCGGACTGATTCGATCTTCCTGTCGGAAGCCAAGGGCGTTGGCCTTCCGGTCGTCTATCTCGGCGCCAAGACCGGCCGCGACGGCGTCGGCGGCGCGACCATGGCCTCGGCCGAATTCGACGAGAACATCGAGGAGAAGCGGCCGACCGTGCAGGTCGGCGATCCCTTCACCGAGAAATGCTTGCTCGAGGCCTGTCTGGAACTCATGCAGACCGGCGCCGTCATCGCCATCCAGGACATGGGCGCGGCGGGACTGACCTGCTCGGCCGTCGAGATGGGGGCCAAGGGCGGGCTCGGCATCGAGCTCGATCTCGATAAGGTGCCGGTGCGTGAGGCCGCGATGACGCCTTACGAGATGATGCTGTCGGAGAGCCAGGAACGCATGCTGATGGTGCTCGACCCCGACAAGCGCGAGGTGGCCGAGGCGATTTTCGTCAAATGGGGGCTCGATTTCGCGATCGTTGGCCGCACCACCGACGATCTGCGCTTCCGCATCCTGTTCGAGGGGCGCGAGGTCGGCAATTTGCCGATCAAGCAACTTGGTGACGAGGCGCCGGAATACGATCGCCCATGGATCGAGCCGAAGCCCGCGCAGGCGCTCCATGCCACGGAGATCGCCGAGCCGGCCAATTATGGCACCGCCCTGTTGTCGCTGCTCGGCTCGCCGGATCTGTGCTCGCGCCGCTGGGTGTTCGAGCAATACGACACGCTCATCCAGGGCAATTCGCTTCAGCGCCCCGGCGGCGACGCCGGCGTCGTGCGCGTCGACGGCCACCCGACCAAGGCGCTCGCCTTTTCCTCCGACGTCACGCCCCGCTATTGCGAGGCCGACCCGTTCCAGGGCGGCGCCCAGGCCGTCGCCGAGTGCTGGCGCAACCTCACCGCCGTCGGCGCCGAGCCGTTGGCGGCAACCGACAACCTCAATTTCGGCAATCCGGAAAAGCCGGAACTGATGGGTCAGTTCGTCAAGGCCGTCGAGGGCATCGGCGCGGCCTGCGAGGCCCTCGCCTTCCCGATCGTCTCCGGCAATGTCTCGCTCTACAACGAGACCAACGGCGAGGCGATCCTGCCGACCCCGACCATCGGTGGCGTCGGGCTGATCGATGACCGCGCCAGGACCGCCCGCGTCGGCGGCCTGAAGGAGGACGACATCCTGTTCCTCGTCGGCCGGGACGGCTCCCATCTCGGCGCGACGATTTATCTGCGTGAGATCGAGGGGCGCGAAGCCGGCGCGCCGCCACCGGTGGACCTTGCCGAGGAAAAGCGCAACGGCGACTTCGTTCGCGGCCTGATCCGCTCCGGCCACGTCGCGACCTGCCACGATCTGTCGGATGGCGGTCTCGCGGTCGCGGTCGCGGAAATGTGCATGGCCTCCGATCGCGGCGTCAGGATCGACGCCGGCAGCGGAGCCGGCCATGCGCTGCTCTTCGGCGAGGATCAGGCCCGCTATGTCGTGGCGGTCGCAGCGGACGTCGCCGAAGCGATCGAGGCCGAGGCTGCGGAAGCCAGCGTGCCTCTGCGCCGGCTCGGCGTGGCTGGCGGCTCCCGGTTGGTCATCGACGGTCGGCTCGATCTGTCCGTAGCGGCGTTGACGATCGCGCACGAATCCTGGTTCCCGTCCTACATGTCGGGCGAGATCATCGAACCGGCCGCCGCCGCCTGAGCGAGAGACGGCACCCGCCCCGATTGATTGCGCCCGGTGCGATCCCTATCATCCCACAAGGTTCGCGATTCCGGACGCCGGACCAAGGAGACCCGTCATGCCCATGAACGCCAGCGACATCGAGAGGATGATCAAGAGCGATATCCCCGATGCTGAGGTGACGATCCGTGATCTGGCCGGCGACGGCGACCACTACGCCGCGGAGATCGTCTCGGAGAGCTTTCGCGGCAAGTCCCGGGTGCAGCAGCATCAAATGGTCTATAAGGCCTTGCAGGGCAACATGGGCGGGGAACTCCACGCCCTCGCCCTACAAACCAGCGCGCCGAAGTAGTATGTTGGCGAGATGAGCGAGATCGACGATACAGTTGCGGACAATTTGTCGAGCCGCACGCTCGCCTATCTGCGCCTATTTGACAGCCGGATGGTCAGCATCGAAAAGCCGCTCTCCTCCCCACATTCATAAGTTAGGAAATGCCATGACCGCCATTAACGAATGGATCGCCAACGAGGTGAAGACGAACGACGTCGTCGTCTTCATGAAGGGCACACCCGCTTTCCCGCAATGCGGGTTTTCCGGTCAGATCGTCCAGATGCTCGACTATCTGGGCGTCGAGTATAAGGGCGTGAACGTCCTTTCGTCCGACGATCTGCGTCAGGGCATCAAGGATTACGGCGATTGGCCGACGATTCCCCAGCTCTACGTCAAGGGCGAGTTCGTCGGCGGCTGCGACATCGTCCGCGAGATGTTCCAGACCGGCGAGCTTCAGACCTTCTTCGGAGAGAACGGCGTGGCAACGACCGCACCGGCCGCCGCCAACGGCTAGGCCGACCTTCGGCTCGTCTCTTTTGCGGACCTCTGATGGCCCGTGCGTTCCGGCGCGCGGGCTTCTATGTTGACGGACCGTTTCCATCCGCAGCCGATCGCAAATGATAAGTATGGCTTGTAATTTCGCGAATCGGGGATAGATCTCCGCGTGCTCCTTCGAGAGGCCGGCAATGTCCAACGCGTCCATGAACGATCAAACGCGCGGGCTCCCCTATTGGGAGCTGGTGACGATGATTGCCTGCCTGATGGCATTGAACGCGGCGGCGATCGACATTTTTATCCCGGCATTGCAGGAGATGGGGTCGGCGCTTGGGGTCGCTGACGCGAACCAACGCCAGCTGGTGATTACCGCCTACATCCTCGGTTTCGGCGGCGCCCAGATCGTCTATGGCACGCTCTCCGACCGGTTTGGGCGACGCCCCATCCTGTTTTTCGGCCTTGGGGTCTATGTCGTTGCTTCGGTGGCGGCCATTTTCGCGCCGGACTTCGAGACGGTTCTTGCGCTACGGGCGATCCAGGGCGTCGGCGCGGCGGCGACGCGCGTGATCGCGGTCTCGGTGGTCCGCGATTGTTTCAACGGCCGGCGTATGGCCAGCGTCATGTCGCTGGTGATGATGGTGTTCATGGCCGTGCCGGTGATCGCCCCGAACATCGGCCAGTTGATCATGCTGTTCGGAGACTGGCGCGAGATCTTCCTGGCGATCGGTGTCTTCGGCGTCTTCGTCGCGATCTGGACGGCCATCCGCCTACCCGAGACGCTGCACCCCGAGAACCGACGGGAACTGACCGGCAGGCGCATCCTCGAGGCGTTTCGGATCGTCCTGACCAACCGGGTCGCCTTCGGCTACACGGTTGCGACGGCGTTGATCTTCGGCGTGTTGTTCGGTTTTCTCAACCAGGCCGAACAGCTTTACACGGAGGTCTATGGCCTCGGCCCGACCTTCACTCTCGTCTTCGCCGCGACGGCGGTGTTCATGGCCCTCGCATCTTTTCTCAACGCGCGATTGGTCGAAAAGCTTGGAATGCGCCGCCTCTCCCACGGAGCCCTGATCGGCTTCCTGCTCCTGGCGGTCATTCATCTCGTCGTTGCCTATTCCATGGGGGGCGCTGCCCCGTTCTGGTTCTTCGTTCCGGTTCTGACCGTGAATTTCTGTCTGTTCGGCTTCATCGGCACGAACTTCAACGCGCTGGCCATGGATCCGCTCGGCCATGTGGCGGGAACGGCCTCGTCGGTTCTTGGCTTCGTGCAGACGTTCGGCGGCGGCCTGTTCGGCGCGATAATCGGCTATGTCTACGATGGCACCGTGGTCCCGATCCTGATCGGCTTCACGATCTTGTCGATCGCCGCTCTCGTTTCGGTCTTGCTGGCCGAGGGTCGGCTGTTCGAGGCCAAGAACGCACCCGCGCCTCGCGCAAGCGAAGCGCTTCGTCAGAACCCCGCCGAATAAACTTACAGCAGGGAGGGAGGCAGCGAGCCTAAACGGGCAGCAGCCCGTTCCGGACATCCCGCCAGAGGCCAGGATCGCACGCCGCTATCAGCGAGCCGTCGCGGTCCCTCGGCGTATAGGATGAGCCGTCGGCCTTGGCGACATGCCCACCCGCCTCGGCGACCAGCAGGCATCCGGCCAGATGGTCCCACGGCATCAGCTTGGCATAGAGCGAGAAATGCGTCCCGCCCGAAGCGAGCAGGCGATACTCGTGCCCCGCGCAGCGATAGTTGCCGACGATCTTCACCGCTCCGAGGCGGGGCAACAAGGCCGCCTTCTCGTCGGCGGGAAAATGGGTCGCGCTGACGCAGCCGACAGCATCGGCCAGCGCGACGGGCTTTGCCACGCTGAGCGGTTGCGTCTCTCCCGAAGGCGTTTTGCGCACAGCGCCCGCCCCCTTCTCCGCCAGCATGAAGTCATCGCCCAGCGGATCGTAGATGATGCCGCCGACGGTTTCGCCCTTTGCCACCACCGCAGCCATGACAGCGAATAGCGGAAGACCAGCGGCGAAGTTGGCCGTCCCGTCGATCGGGTCGACGACGATCGCCAGATCGACACCGTCAAGCTGATCGAGAAGGCCGGTATTCGCGGCGACCGATTCCTCGCCGACGAACAGCGCGCCAGGAGCAAGCGCACCGCATTCGCGCGCGATGAAGCGTTCCGCCGCCTCGTCGGCTTCCGTCACGAGATCGGTCGCCGATGTCTTTTCGCGGATGTCGGCGTCGGACAGATTGCGAAAGCGTGGCATGATTTCGGCCTTGGCGGCAGCGCGCAGGATCTCGGCCAGGCGGTCGATGTTGACGGAACGGGTCATGAGTCTCGGCTTTCGGACGAAGGAGAAAGAGAGGCGAAATCGAACAGCGACGGATCGAGCAGGTGCCCGGCCCGCACGTTCGACAGCGCCCGCATCATCACCTGCTTGCGGCCGGGAAACCGCTGCTCCAGGTCGGCGAGCATCTGTTTTGTGACATTGCGCTGTAGCCCGTCCTGGCTGCCGCAGAGATCGCAGGGGATGATCGGAAACGCCATGGCGGCGGAGAATTTTGCTATATCCTCCTCGGCCGACCGGATGAGCGGGCGCAGGACGAGAAGGTCGCCATCATCGTTGAGAAGCTTGCCGGGCATGGCCGAGAGCCGGCCGCCATGAAACAGGTTCATGAAGAAGGTTTCGAGGCAGTCGTCCCGGTGATGGCCGAGAACCAGTGCCTCGCAACCTTCCTCGCGCGCTATGCGATAGAGATTGCCGCGCCGCAGCCGCGAACACAGCGCGCAATAGGTGGCGCCCTCCGGCACCTTTTCGGTCACGACCGAATAGGTGTCGCGATATTCGATCCTGTGCACGATGCCGAAGCGGGTCAGGAAATCCGGCAGGACGTGCTTGGGAAAGTTCGGCTGGCCCTGATCGAGATTGCAGGCCAGAAGATCGACCGGCAGCAGGCCGCGCCATTTGAGGTCGTGCAGCAGCGCCAGCAGCGCGTAGGAATCCTTGCCGCCGGAAATACCAACGAGCCAGCGGGCGCCGGGCCGCGCCATGGCGCACTGCGTGATCGTTTCGCGCATTTCACGCAACAGGCGCTTGCGCAGTTTCTTGAAACCGACTGACGACGGCACGTCGCGAAACAGCGGATGGACGCCCCCGGCGTCGCTCTCCGGCTCGCCGACTTCGTCAGTCAGATCAGCGGCGTCGCGGCGATCTTCCTCCAGCATCATCGTCCCTTCCCCGTTTCGCCTCCGTCTAAACGGCGACGTCGCAAAACAAAAGGCCGCCCCGAGGGACGGCCTTCGCATTCGTAACGGATCGAACGGCTATCAGCGCGAGTAGAACTCGACGACCAGGTTCGGCTCCATCTGCACCGGATACGGCACATCGTGGAGGCCCGGCACACGCTGGTAGGTCGCGACCATTTTCTGATGATCGACCTCGATATATTCCGGCACGTCGCGCTCGGCGAGCTGGATCGACTCGAGCACGATGGCCAACTGCTTTGATTTCGGCCGCACCTCGATCACGTCGCCCGGTTTGCAGACGTAGGACTGGATGTTCGTGCGCCGGCCGTTGACGTTGACATGACCATGGTTGACGAACTGGCGTGCCGCAAAGACCGTTGCGACGAATTTCGAGCGATAGACGACGGCGTCGAGCCGGCTCTCCAGGAGGCCGATCAGGTTCTCGGAGGTGTCGCCACGACGGCGTGCGGCCTCTTCGTAGATCTTGCGGAACTGCTTTTCCGAAACGTCGCCGTAATAGCCCTTGAGCTTCTGCTTGGCGCGCAGCTGCACGCCGAAGTCGGAGACCTTGCCCTTGCGGCGCTGGCCGTGCTGGCCCGGCCCGTACTGACGGCGGTTGACCGGGGACTTGGGGCGTCCCCAGATGTTTTCGCCCATGCGGCGATCGATTTTGTATTTCGCTGATGCGCGCTTGCTCATCGCATTTCCTTCAATAGCAACGAAGCCCGGCAGACCGTCCGCGGGCTTCAAGGAAACGCGCCCTCCTCTGCCCGCCATTTTCGCGGACTGACAGGACGGCATGGGCACGAGGCGATGCCGTCCACGGGACACGTCAAAAACCGGCTGGAACGGATCCCAACCGGATGAGTGCTTCCTAATGGCCGGCCGCATGGGTGTCAACGCCCCCTACGAAGACCGACCTCAGTACTTCGCGATGACCCAGATGGCGTGGATGATGCCGGGGATGTAACCAAACAGAGTCAGGAGGACGTTGATCCAAAAATGCTTGCCCAGGCCCACCTGCAGAAAGACGCCGAGCGGCGGCAGGAGGATGGCGACGATGATGCGGATGATATCCATGTGCGGTCAAGCCTTCGTGAGTGTGTTGACGGACCAACGCCAACGGCGCGAGGTCGTTCCCCTCGGCACGGTTTTGCGGCGCAATTCGTCATCAATCGGCCGCAACGGCTCGCCAAAGCTGGGCCGCTGACCAGCCAAAGAAACGGATCCGCCATGAAGCCCCTGATGTTCCCGTCGACCGCTGCGTTTCTGACCGTTTCGGTCCTCGCGGGCGCGGCCCAGCCCGCCGACTATTTCGCCCGCTACGATGGTGGCTGGACCGGCGGCGGTTCGGTGAAGGTGGAGCAACTCCCGCGACCGAACAATGTGAGTTGCAAGGTCGCGGGCAGCCGCGGCAGCAAGACCTCGTTCTCGTTGGCTGGAACCTGCCGGGCCATGCTGATCATGAGTCGGACGATCGGCGCCGACCTCAAACTCGATCCGGCGACCGGCACCTATTCGGGAACCTATACGGGCTCATCCAGCGGCCCGGCCCGCCTCGTCGGCAAGCTGAAGGGCGATACGCTCGATCTCAGGGTGACCTGGGGCCGCGTCATCTACGATGACAACACGGCGCGGATGCTGATCAAGAACCCTGACGGAGAGTCCTTCCGGATGCAGGTCGTGGAAAAGATCGACGGCAAGGCAGTGACGGTCTCGGATCTTACCTTTCAGCGCGGCTGATTTCAGCCTGCGGAACGGCTCACAGCGCCAGTCCGAATCCGTGAATCAGTCGCCGGGTCGCGTGGTCTGGCGCGCCGGAGGTGAAGACCGCATGGTCGAAGCCCTCCGGCAGTTCAGCCGTAACGGCCGCGCCTGACACCTTGAATGCTTGCCGCGCGATCGCCTCGGCGGGGTCGAGCCAGTCGACCGGCCATGGGGCCAGCTTGCGGAATATGTTGGCCAGAAACGGATAGTGCGTGCAAGCAAGGACGACAATGTCGGTGCGCCGTCCGTCCCGCTCGACAAAGCACTCGGCGATCTCGCCCCATAGGGCTTTTCCGTCGACCGCCTGCCCCCGGATATGGCTTTCCGCCATACCGGCCAGCTTCTGGGAGCCGACCAGCGTCACCTCGCATTGACGCGCGAAATTGTCGATCAGGCCGCGCGTATAGTCGCGCCGCACCGTGCCTGGGGTCGCAAGCACGCTGACGAGGCCCGAACGGGTGCGCTCGGCCGCCGGCTTGATAGCGGGCACGGTGCCGACGAAAGGAATGGAGAAGCGTTCCCGCAACTCCGGCAGCAGCAGCGTCGAAGCCGTATTGCAGGCGATGACGGCGGCGGTGGGCCGGTGGGTCGCGATCAACTCCGCGAAAAGGCCCGAGACGCGCTGAACCAGTGGCGCCTCCTCCCAATCGCCATAGGGAAAGCCCGCGTCGTCGACGACATAGACGAAACGGCGATCCGGCATGACGGTTCTCAGCTCTCGCAGAACCGTCAGGCCGCCGATGCCGGAATCGAAGACCAGAATGGGATCGCTCATTTCGCGCCCTCTCCCCGTGCGATGGCGAAATCGAACGCCTTGACGACACCGCGCAGGGTCCGCACTTCGGGTTCGGAAAAGCCGGCCTTGGTCAGCATGGTGCGAAGGTTCTGGACGAACACCTCGCGCTTTTCGGGCGGATGGAAATATCCCGTCTTGGCCAGCGAGGATTCCAGGTGTCCGAACAGCCCGTGAAGATCGGCTTTCTTCGCCGCCGGGGCCTCGGGCGCGGCGAAGCGCGGCTTGGCCGGATCGTCCGTGCCCGCCATGCGCCATGCATAGCTCATCAACAGCACGGCTTGGGCGATATTGAGCGAGGCAAACGCCGGATCGACCGGAAATGTCACGATCTCGTCGGCGAGCCCGACCTCTTCGTTCGACAGTCCGAAACGCTCCCGGCCAAACAGGATACCGGCGGGCTGGCCGGCACCGATTCGCGCCCGCAATTCGCCCGCCGCCGTCTCCGGCCCCCGCACCGGCTTGAAGCTGTCGCGCGCCCGCGCCGTCGTGGCGAGGATGAACGTCAGATCGGCCACCGCCGCCTCGACCGAATCGAACAGACAGACGGCGTCGATAACGTGGTCGGCACGGGACGCCGCGGCCCTTGCCTTGTCGCTCGGCCAGCCGTCGCGCGGCTTGACCAGGCGCAGATCGACGAGACCGAAATTCGCCATGGCCCGCGCGACCATGCCGATGTTTTCGCCGAGCTGCGGCTCGACGAGGACGATCACCGGTCCTGGTTCCGGCGTGGGAGGGGTGCGGGCGGGCATCAAATTCGCGATCCTTCTTGCCGCACGGCTGATAGCGCGCTCCTTCCGCCCCGCCAAGTCGTGGCGCGATTTTGCCGGCCTGCGATCGCTCAAAACGTATAGCCGTCGACCCCCTGCCACGCGACGCGGCGGACACGATCGGGATCGGACAGCACACGATCGCGGAGCGCGAAGATTTTCGTCTCGCGGGTGTCGGCATCATAGGCGGGCCAGTCTTCGCCCGGTCGGCCTTGGTTGACGAAGCGCATCCAGTGGCTCCGCATTCGCTCGGCCAGCGCTCGGCGCCGAGGGTCCGGCAGAATGCCGAGATAAACGGCGCGAAACGGCTTGAGAAAGTCCTCGAAGAGGAGCGGCAGATCGAGCGAATGCGTCGCGCCAAGGCGCGACATCAGGCCCTTTGCCTCCCAGTCGAGACGATACATGAAGGTCGGCGCGCGGCTCGAATGAACATCGGCCTGGTGGATCGCCGCCATCCGAAACAGGAGATCGGTGCCGAAGCCAATCCGCCCGCCCCGGTCGTCCGAATAAAGTCGGGAGATGCGGCGCGCCGTCTCGGCCCCGGCCGCGCTTTCGACCCACTCGGCCAGTGCCGCCTTGCCGCTGTCGATGCGGAACATCGACAATTCGCTGAAAAGCGAGAATTCGTCGCGGTTCGTCCCGATCAGCACCGGCACCGGCCTCATCGCGCCATAGAGCGCCGGCAGGCTCGTCTCGGGAAGCTCGGCGCCATCGAGATACGGGCGGGACAAGATCCCGGTGTGCTTGTCCGCCAGAGATCGCGTGGCCACGGCGAAGGCGTCGTGATCTAGCCGAAAGAGCCGTTCCGGATCCCCTTTCGGCGACACGATCCGCAGAACGTCCCGGCTCACCTCCATTGCCCGGTCGCGCGTGTAGAAGAGGTTCAGCGTTCCGGACTGCAGGATCGCTTGGGCATAGAGCGGCTGGGAGCGATGGGCGACGAGGTGGAACGCGACGGACGCCGCGCCGGCCGACTCGCCGGCGATGGTGACGCGGTCGGGATCGCCGCCGAAGGCCGCGATATTGTCCCGCACCCATTCAAGTGCCAGTCGCTGATCCAGAAGGCCGGCGTTGGCGGCGAAGCGATCGTCGCCCGGAAAGATCTCGGCAAAGGCATTGAAGCCAAAGAAGCCCAGGCGGTAGTTCAACGTCACCACAACGATGTCGCCGCGACGAGCGAGATCGTCGCCGGGATATTGCGCGCCCGCGCCGATGATGAAACCACCACCATGGATGAAGACCAAAACAGGTCTTCGCCCGGTTATGTCCGGCGTCCAGACATGCAGATTGAGGCAGCTCTCACTGAAGGAACGCGTCACTGGGGAGAGCCTGGCGAACGGCTCCGGCAGCGATCGGCGCTGCGGCGCGGCCGGCCCGTAACCGTCCGCGTGAAAAATAGCCGCGAAGCGCCGGGCGGGTTTGGGGGCGGCGAAGCGGGCCCGGCCAACCGGCGGCTCGGCATAGGGAATGCCGCGGAATCCGGCAATGCCGTTCTCCTCGATGCCGCGCACCGGCCCGCAGGGCGCCTCGACGAGAACCGACTTCGGCATATGCGACTCCTGGTAATTCAATATCCGCCCGCCCGGTAGTGCCAGCAAAACGGCCACGCTGCTTTGCGCCGGCGGGTGCCGGTGCTATAGGGCGCGCTGAGCTTCGGGAAGCGGCCCCGCTTCCTTTCGTCACCTGCGCGGCCCATCAGGCCGCCGATTTGTTTTCAAGGAAGGCGCCGATGGCAAAGATCAAGGTCGACAATCCGGTCGTGGAACTCGACGGCGACGAGATGACTCGGATCATCTGGCATTTCATCAAGGAAAAGCTGATCCACCCCTATCTGGACATCGACCTGAAATATTACGATCTCGGCGTCGAGCATCGCGACGCGACGGACGACCAGGTGACGATCGACGCGGCCAATGCGATCAAGCAATATGGCGTCGGCGTGAAATGCGCCACGATCACCCCGGATCAGGGCCGGGTGAGCGAATTCAATCTGAAGAAGATGTGGCGCTCACCGAACGGCACCATTCGCAACATCCTCGGCGGCGTCATCTTCCGCGAGCCGATCATCGCCAAGAATGTGCCGCGCCTCGTACCCGGCTGGACCAAGCCGATCATCATCGGCCGCCATGCCTATGGCGACCAGTACCGCGCGACGGACTTCAGGTTTCCGGGCAAGGGCAAGCTGACGATCAAATTCGTCGGCGAGGACGGCGAGACGATCGAGCACGAGGTCTTCGACGCGCCGAGTTCCGGCATTGCCCTGGCGATGTACAATCTCGACGATTCGATCCGCGATTTCGCCCGCGCGTCGTTGAATTACGGCCTGCAGCGCGGCTACCCCGTCTACCTCTCCACCAAGGACACGATCCTCAAGCAGTATGACGGCCGCTTCAAGGATATCTTCCAGGAGATTTTCGACGCAGAGTTCAAGACCGAGTTCGACGCCAAGGGCATCGTCTATGAGCATCGCCTGATCGACGACATGGTGGCATCGTCGATGAAGTGGTCCGGCGGCTACGTCTGGGCCTGCAAGAACTACGACGGCGACGTCCAGTCCGACACGGTCGCGCAGGGCTTCGGCTCGCTCGGCCTGATGACCTCCGTGCTGATGACCCCCGATGGCAAGACCGTCGAGGCGGAAGCCGCGCACGGCACAGTGACGCGGCACTATCGCCAGCATCAAAAGGGCCAGGAGACCTCGACGAACTCGATCGCCTCGATCTTCGCCTGGACGCGCGGCCTCGCGCACCGGGCCAAGCTCGACGACAACGCCGAGTTGAAGCGCTTCGCCGACACGCTGGAAAAGGTCTGCATCTCCACCGTCGAAAGCGGCTTCATGACCAAGGATCTGGCGCTGCTGATAGGCCCTGACCAGCCCTGGCTGTCGACCACCGGTTTCCTCGACAAGATCGACGAGAACCTGCAGAAGGCGATGGCCTGAGCGCCAGCGTCACGCGCAAATAGAAAAAGGGGAGCGGCCGGGCCGCTCCCCTTTTTCATGCTGTCCGCTCGTTAGCGCCAGCGCTGGGCCAATGTCGACGCAACCCGATCTCCGTCGATCGGGTGCCCCAGAAGGTCGCCTGCTGCGAGCCTTCAAAAGTCACCCGTCCAACCGACCACGGCGGTCAGGCCGCGAGCGCCGCCTCGACCGCCGACACGGCGTCGCTCGCTTTATCCCCGTCGGGCCCGCCCGCCTGCGCCATATCCGGCCGTCCACCGCCGCCCTTGCCACCGATCGCCGCGCTGGCCTGCCGCACCAGCGACACCGCGTCGAACCGCTCGGTCAGATCCGGCGTGACGCCGACGACGACGCTGGCCTTGCCGTCGGCGACGCAGACGAACACGACGACGCCCGAGCCGAGCCCGGCCTTGGCTTCGTCGACGAGGCCCTTGAGATCCTTGCCGGCGACGCCCTCGAGTACCCGTCCCATGAAGCTGACGCCACCGACATCCTTCGGCGCGGCGGACGAACCCTGTCCGGCACCGTCACCGGCGAGCGCGAGCCGCTTCCTCGCCTCAGCGAGTTCGCGCTCCAACCGACGCCGCTCCTCGACGACCGCCTCCAACCGCTCCGCCGCCTCGGCGGGCGCGACCTTCAGCGCCGACGCCATGCGTCGCACGCGCTCGTCCTGTTCGACGAAGTAGGCCCGCGCCGCCTCGCCCGTGAGCGCCTCGATGCGCCGCACGCCGGCACCGACAGCGCTCTCGCCGACGATATGGACCAACCCGATGTCGCCGGTCGCGGAAACATGCGTGCCGCCGCAGAGCTCGATCGAGAACGGCCGGCCAGCCTTTTCGCCCTCCTCGGCCGTCCCCATCGAGACCACCCGGACCTCGTCGCCGTATTTCTCACCAAACAGCGCCATCGCTCCCGCCGCCATCGCGTCGTCCACCGCCATCAGCCGGGTCTCCACCGAAGCGTTCTGCAGCACGATCCGATTGGCCAGCCGCTCGACTTCGGCGATCTCGCGCGCGTCCAACGGCTTGGGATGGGAGAAGTCGAAGCGCAGCCGCCCCGGCGCAACCATCGAGCCCTTCTGGCCCACATGGGTGCCCAGCACCTGACGCAGTGCCTCATGGAGAAGATGGGTCGCCGAATGATTAAGCCGGATACGCGACCGCCGCGAATGATCGACCTGAAGGTCGAGCGGCTGGCCGCCGCGAACCGCGCCCGCCTTGACCGTGCCGCGATGGATGAACAAACCATCCGCCACCTTCTGCGTATCGGTGATATCGATCTCGACGTTTTCGCCGCGCATCGTGCCGGCGTCGCCGAGCTGGCCGCCCGATTCGCCATAAAATGGCGTCTGGTTGAGAACGACGAAGATTTCCTCGCCCGTCTCGGCACGGTTCAACTCCTGCCCGTCCTTGACCAGCGCCATGACCACGCCCTCCGCCCGCTCGGTATCGTAGCCGAGGAACTCCGTCGCACCGGCGCGCTCGCGGATCGGGTACCAGATAGTTTCAGACGCCGCGTCTCCGGAGCCGGACCAACTGGCCCGTGCCTCGGCCTTCTGGCGCGCCATCGCCGTATTGAACGCGTCGAGATCGACCTCGATGCCGCGCTGGCGCAGTGCGTCTTGGGTCAGATCGAGCGGAAAACCATAAGTGTCGTAAAGCTTGAACGCCGTCTCGCCGGAGAGCTTCTGGCCGGCGCCCATGCCTTCGGTCGCATCCGTCAGCAGCGTCAAACCGCGATCAAGGGTCTGCAGGAATCGCTTCTCCTCGAGCTTCAGCGTTTCCGAAATCAATGCCTCGGCCCGCACGAGTTCGGGAAAGGCACGGCCCATCTCGGCGACCAGCGTCGGCAGCACCTTGAACAGCACCGGCTCGCGCGCGCCGAGCAACTTGGCATGGCGCATTGCCCGCCGCATGATCCGCCGCAACACGTAGCCGCGTCCCTCGTTGGACGGCAGCACCCCGTCCGCGATGAGAAACGCGGTCGCCCGCAAATGGTCGGCGATGACCCGGTGGCTGGCAATCTTGTCACCCTCGGCCCGCGAACCGACCGCCGCCTCGACCGACTCGATCAGCGCCTTGAACAGATCGATATCGTAATTGTCGTGGACGCCCTGGAGGACGGCCGCGATCCGCTCCAGCCCCATGCCCGTGTCGATCGACGGACGCGGCAGCTCCATGCGCTCGTCGGCCGAGAGCTGCTCGAACTGCATGAAGACCAGGTTCCAGATCTCGATGAACCGGTCTCCGTCTTCGTCCGGGCTGCCCGGAGGCCCGCCGGGAATGCCCTCGCCGTGGTCGAAAAAGATCTCCGAACACGGGCCGCACGGGCCAGTCTCGCCCATCGACCAGAAATTGTCCGAAGTAGCGATGCGGATGATGCGGTCGTCGGGCAGCCCCGCAATCTTGCGCCAGAGGGTGGCCGCCTCTTCATCTTCGGAAAAAACGGTCACCAGCATCCGGTCCGCCGGCAGATCGAACTCCTTGGTGATCAGGTTCCAGGCGAGCTCGATCGCCCGAGCCTTGAAATAATCGCCGAAAGAGAAGTTCCCCAGCATCTCGAAGAAGGTGTGATGGCGGGCGGTATAGCCGACATTGTCGAGGTCGTTGTGCTTGCCGCCGGCGCGCACGCATTTCTGCGAGGTGACGGCCCGGGAGTAAGGACGCTTCTCCACGCCGGTGAAGACGTTCTTGAATTGCACCATCCCGGCGTTGGTGAACATCAGCGTCGGGTCGTTGCGCGGCACCAGCGGCGAGGACGCGACCGGCTCGTGGTCGTTCTTCGCGAAATAATCGAGAAACGCGGACCGGATTTCGTTGACGCCACTCATGAATGCGACCTTCGGAAAACTGACGGAAAAACACGGCCGGACCACGCAAAGAAGCGCCTCCGATCCCTATCGAAGGCGCTTTGTACAGAGGCCCGGAAGCAGTGTCCATCAAGCTCCGGTTCGCCGGCGCGCATCTCAGCGACGGCCGCGACCGGAGCCCGGCGGTTCAGCCCTCGTCGGCACTGTCCTCGCCGCCGGGATCGACGAGCAGTTGCTCGGCAATCAGGCCGGCGTTCTGGCGGATCAGGGCCTCGATCTCATTGGCGACACTGGGATTGTCGCGCAGGAAATTCTTCGAATTCTCGCGCCCTTGCCCCAGTCTCTGACTGTTGTAGGAGAACCAGGCGCCGGATTTTTCGACAATCCCGGATTTGACGCCGAGATCGATGAGTTCTCCGGTCTTCGACACGCCCTCGCCATACATGATGTCGAATTCAACCTGCTTGAACGGCGGCGCCAGCTTGTTCTTGACGACCTTGACCTTGGTCTGGTTGCCGACGACCTCGTCGCGGTCCTTGATCGCGCCGATACGGCGAATGTCCAGACGAACCGAGGCATAGAACTTCAAGGCGTTGCCGCCCGTGGTCGTCTCCGGCGAACCGAACATTACGCCGATCTTCATGCGGATCTGGTTGATGAAAACGACCATGCATTTAGAGCGGGAGATCGAACCGGTCAGCTTACGCAGCGCTTGGCTCATCAGTCGCGCCTGCATGCCCGGCAGGGAATCGCCCATCTCGCCCTCGATTTCCGCCCGCGGCGTCAACGCCGCGACCGAATCGATGACCAGCACGTCGATCGCGCCCGAGCGAACCAGGGTGTCGGTTATCTCCAAGGCCTGCTCGCCGGTATCGGGCTGCGAGATCAGCAGATTCTCCAAATCCACGCCGAGCTTCCTGGCATAGACCGGGTCCAGCGCGTGTTCGGCGTCGACGAAGGCGCAGATCCCGCCCTTCTTCTGGGCCTCGGCGATCGTATGCAGGGCGAGCGTCGTCTTGCCCGAACTTTCCGGCCCGTAGATCTCGATGACCCGGCCTTTCGGCAGCCCGCCGACACCGAGCGCGATGTCGAGTCCGAGCGAGCCCGTCGACACGGTTTCGATCTCGACGATCTTCTCGTTCGCGCCGAGCCGCATGATCGAGCCCTTGCCGAACGCCCGCTCGATCTGCGAAAGCGCGGCATCGAGAGCCTTGTTCTTGTCCAACGAATTTTCCTCGACGAGACGGAGTGTGTTCTGTGCCATGGAGACGGGACCTTATTCCACGCGTTGGACGGGGGTGCAATGATGCGGCCTGAACCAAACGTGTACGCTATTTGTTCTCATTGGGCAAGCCCATATTCCTGGTTTGTTCCGGTTTATCGTCGCAAGCCGAATCGCAGTCCGCTCTCACTGTCTGTTAAAGTTTTATGAAGAAGTCCGGAATTTCATCTCATTCCCTCTCCGTCTTCGTTGTCGGTGCGGCCCATATCGACCGGCGCGCCAAGGCCGATGCGCCGTATCGTCCCGCCGCGTCGAACCCCGGCCGCTTCTTCGACATGCCGGGCGGTGCCGCGTTCAACGCCGCCTTGACGCTGGACGCGCTCGGTTGCGCGGTGGTGCTGCAAAGCGCCAGGGGCGGCGATTCCGACGGCTACCGAATTGCCCAGGCAATCGCCGCTCGCAAGTTCACCGATGTCTCCATCACCTGGATCGACCGGGCGACACCAACCTATACGGCCATATTGGACGACCGGAGCGAGCTTGTTGCCGGCGTCGCGGACATGGGCCTTTACGATCTCCTGGTTCCGCGCGTGTTCACGCGGCGGCATGTCAGGGCAGCGATAGATGAGGTCGACGCATTGCTGGTCGACGCGAACCTGCCGAGCGGATCGATCGACGCGCTGGCGAAGGCCGCCGGCGGGCGTCCCATCGCGGCGATAGGTGTCTCGCCCGCCAAAGTTCGCCGCCTGCACGGGGCAATTCGCTCGCTTTCGGCGCTGTTTCTTTCGCATGCCGAGGCGGCAAGCCTGGTCGAGGCCAGTTCTGGCACGAGCCCCAGGCTCCTCGCCGAACTCCTGATCGAACTCGGTGCACGGCGCGCCGTCATTACCGATGGACCGAGGCAAGTCGTGGTGATTGACGGAGAGACGATCGCCTTCCAGGAGCCCCCCGTCGTGATTCCAAGGGACGTCACCGGCGCCGGGGACACGCTGGCCGCAGCCGCGCTCGTCGGCCTTTGCGAGGGGCGTGAATGGATCGATTGCGTCCGCGCGGGCCTGGTAGCGTCATCGATCCGGATTTCTGTCGATCCGTTTCCGCCACGCGATTTCTCTCGACTGATCCAGGAGGGCGCCGCGGCTCTGCCAGATCCTCATTTACCGGAAAGGTCGCTGTGATGTCCGTGACGCTCCCGTTCAGGTCCTCTGCCGAGGTCACTGATGCGATTCGCAGCCGACGGCCAGTGGTGGCGCTGGAATCGACCATCATCACCCACGGCATGCCCTATCCACAGAACCGCGACATGGCCCGCAATGTCGAGGCGATCATACGCAAGCAAGGCGCCGTCCCAGCGACCATCGCGGTTCTGGATGGGCACTTGGTTGTCGGACTCGACGACCAGGAACTGGACGCACTCGCGACGACCCGGGATGCGATGAAGCTGTCGCGGGCCGACCTTGCCTATGCCGTCGCCACGGGGCGAACCGGCGCGACCACGGTCGCTGCGACGATGATCGCCGCCGATCTCGCCGGGATCGGCGTCTTCGCCACCGGCGGTATCGGCGGCGTTCATCGCGGCGCCGATACGAGCTTCGACATTTCCGCCGATCTGGAGGAGCTTGCGAGTACGCCGGTTATCGTGGTTTGCGCCGGGGCGAAGGCGATTCTCGATCTCAATAAAACCCTGGAAGTCTTGGAGACAAAAGGCGTTCCGGTCATCGGCTACGGCACCGATGAGTTACCTGCCTTCTGGTCGCGCGAATCCGGCCTGCCCGCCCCCCTTCGGCTCGATACGGCGGACGAGATCGCCGCCTTTCAGAGAGCGCGGAGCTCTCTTTCGATCGGCGGGGGTATGCTGGTCGCCAATCCGGTGCCGAAGGATCAGGCGTTGCCGCGCGGAATGGTCGAGGGTTGGATCGAACAGGCCCTCAGCGACGCGAAAGTCCAGGGGATCAGCGGCAAGGCCGTCACGCCGTTCCTGCTCGATCGCATGTATCATTTGAGCGAGGGGCGCTCGCTCGCCGCCAACATCGCGCTGGTCGAGGCCAACGCGCGGCTGGCCGGACGCATCGCCGTCGCCATGGCCAAGACCGCGTGAGCTGGGAAGCGGCAGCGGTTCGAGCCTATTCGTCAATCATGGTTTTGACGGCGACGGCCAGTTCGCGCAGCGAGAACGGCTTGGCGAGGAAGCCGAACTTTTCGCCCTCCGGCAAGTTCTTGGCGAACGCGTCCTCGGCGTAGCCCGACACGAAGATAAATTTCAGATCCGGTCGCTTCTTGCGCATCTCGCGGAGCAGCGATGGCCCGTCCATTTCCGGCATGACCACGTCGGAGACCACGAGCTCGATCTGACCGTCCAGTTCTTCCATCACTTCCAGCGCCTCGATGCCGGAGGCGGCTTCGTGGACGTCGTAGCCGCGCATCTTGAGAGCGCGGACATTGCCGGCCCGCACGTGATCCTCGTCCTCGACGAGCAGGATCGACGCCGTTCCCGAAAGGTCGAGCTTGGCGTTTGAGGGGGCGATCGCACTCGCCGCGATTTTCGCCGCCGCGACCTGATCTGGGATGTGCCGTGGCAGGAAGATTCGAAAGACCGTGCCCTCGCCGGCCTTGGAGTCGACGAAGATGAAGCCGCTCGACTGTTTGACGATGCCATAGACCATCGACAGGCCAAGGCCAGTGCCCTTGCCGATCTCCTTGGTGGTGAAGAACGGCTCGAAAATGCGTTCGGCGAGGTCCGATGGAATCCCGGTTCCGGTGTCCGCGACCTCGACCAGGACATACTCGCCTTCGGTCAGTTCCGCATATGCAAAGCCGCGGGCTTCGGCGGCCTCGACATTGCGAGTGGAGATAGTGATCGTTCCGCCGTCGGGCATCGCGTCGCGGGCATTTTGAACCAGATTGGTGATCACCTGCTCGAATTGGCCGATATCGGCCATCACTGGCCACAGGTCACGGGCGTGATGACGCTCCAGCTTGGCGTGATCGCCGCTGACACGCTTCAGGAGCAGGTGCATGTCGGCGACGACGTCGGTGAGGTTGAGCATCTTCGGCCGCATCGTCTGCCGGCGCGAATAGGCCAGCAACTGGCGCACCAGCGAGGCAGCGCGGTTGGCGCTCTGCTTGATCAGCAAAAGGTCCTGGAACGAGGGATCTCCGGTGCGATGGTTGAGCAGGAGAAAGTCCACAGACGCGGTGATGATCGTCAGCACGTTGTTGAAGTCGTGGGCGATACCGCCGGCCAGATTGCCGATCGCCTGCATCTTCTGGCTTTTGGCGAATTGCTCCTCCAGCGCCCTTTGCTCGGTGATCTCGACACCGTAGAGAATCGCCGCTTCGTGAGTGTCCGGGCCGGCCTTCGGAATCGCGCTGATATAAAGCCGGACAGAGCGCGGCCTCTCGCCCAGAATTTCGGCATCGACAGGCGCGATTCCAGCTTGCCCGCGAACCGCGGCAGCGAGCGCCTGTCGCAGACCATCGCGATCGCTTTCGCGGATGCTACCGACGATCTCGGCGGTGCCGCCGGATGCATCCAGACCGAAGACCTGCCGGAAGGCCGCGTTGGAACGGATCGCGCGCCCGTCCTCGTCCAGCGCCGCGATCGCCATGGGGGACGAATTGAAGAAGCGGGTGAAACGCGCCTCGGCCAGCTCCGCCGTATCCGCCGCTTCGCTCTTCGCGCTGCGGCTGAGAACGAGCGTTCGCACGATCCCCGGCGCCGCGGCGTCGTCTGCCACCGGCTTGCGCAGGAGCCGCACCGGAAGGCTTTGCCCGTCGCGGGTGATGAGATCGAGATCGACGATGCTGGTTCCGTCCGCGTCATCGTCGCTGGCATTGGGCGCCAGCAACGCGCGTGACGCTTCCGGCACGAAATCGAGAAGTGAAAGCCCGCCGGGCTTGAACTCGACCAGATCGACGCCCAGCCATCCGGCCAGCGTGGCGTTGAGATAGGCGATCTTCAGATCCGCGTCCGTCGCCACGAAACCCGCGGGCGCCCTGTCGAGATAGTCGATCGCGTGCTGGAGATCCTGGAAGGAACTTTCCTGCGACTGGCGGTCGGCGGTGATATCGAGAATCTGCCAGGCTTGCAGCGTTCCACGCGAGGTCGCGAGCGGGCGCACCGAGGCCCGATACCAATGCGGCGTGCCGTTGCCAGCCGCCATCGCTGCGAGGCTGCGCGGCAGACGAAACTCGCGCTGGCCGGAACGATTTTCACGCGCCAGATTGGCGAGGAAATAGATCGCCTCGGAGGCCTCCGGTTCACGCGCCAACAGCCGTTCCAGAGTTTTCACGCCGGCGGCCGTCGTCGCGCCGGTCGTCTCGCCATAGGCACTGTTGGCGTAGATGATTCGCCCTTTGCGATCGACGATCAGCGTCCCGTTGCGCGCGGTATCGAGAAAGTCCTTGGCGATCGCGCCTTCGCCGATTCGGCCGGTAAATTGCACGAAGCCGAGTGCGGTGGCGAAGATCGCGGCGATTCCAGCCACGGCGAGGCCACCAAAGATCACCAGCAGCGCGATTGCGCCATAGGCGTGGCCAAACAGCGCCAGCGATGCCGCCAGGACGGTCAACAAGCCACCCAGAACGAGCAGGCGCCGCACACCCGATGCGGCCGCAGCCCGGTCGATCAAAGGCTTCTCGGCCGCGCCCATCGCCGCTCCATCCATGTCGATTCGCCCCTGCTTGCCGCAACTATGAATCAAAAGCGAATCCGAGGCGAGTGATCGCGTCCAAGCTTTATTCAACCAAGACCACGAAAAATGCCCATGCTGACTTCGCGCACCGTTGTCCACGCATTATGAACAGCCAAGCTGACGTTGCACTTGCCCCGGACCGAAAGATCGGTCAACCGGGTTGGGTGACGGAAGAAAACTTCGCTGGTCTCCGGCGCCGCAGGAGGAAATCGCGCCCATGCCCCAATGGATCGTCGACCTAGTAGGCGAAAGTCTCGCGTCAATCGTCTGGGTGGCGATCGTGGCGACCGCCGTGTGCCTATTGGCAATACTGATGATCGTGCTCGCCAAAAAAGCCTTCGGCAGCCGAATCGGCACCGGCTTCAAAGGGAGCGCTCCGCGACTGGCGGTCATGGATGTCGCCCGAATCGACGAGAAACGCCGCCTCGTCCTGGTGCGACGCGACGAGGTCGAGCATCTCGTACTCGTCGGTGGGCAGAACGATGTGCTCATCGAGGGCAGCATTCTGCGCGTTCGAGCCACGACTGGCGTCCGTCGGGACGAACCACGCGGCGACTTCCCGGAATTCGAAGACGATATGTCGGCGGAACCGGCATCCAGTCGAGGTGTCGCACCGATTCCCGTTCCGATTCCTGCCCCGGAAGCGAAACCGCTGGCTCCACGCCCTGAACCACGCCACCAGGAAGCGGTCGCATCGCGGACCCCATCCGAGAACAAGTCCCGTCCCACGCCGATGACGGCGCCCTTGCCGGTGCCCCCGGCTCCGACTGTCCCGCCATCTCCAATGGCGGCCGGCACCGAACAGGCCAAGGCGCCCGCATACAGCGCGGCCCCCATTCCGGAAATAGATACCGATCGCTCACCAGCATCCGCGCGGAGCCTTCCTCCACGTTCGATCGCGACGCCGACGCTCAACCTGCGGCAGAGCCGGTCGACGACGGACGCCGGGAACGTCTCGTCGGAGTCTCCCGCCTCCAAATCGGACGCGGCGCTCCCCGCCTCGCCTGCCTCCGGCCGACGTGAGCCGTCGCTGGCAGTGCCGGATGTGCAACGCGATCCGATGGCCTCCAAGGCCGAGCAGCCCCGCGCCGATCTGCGCGCGCAAATGAATCGCGCCCAGTCCCCAACCCTCGAACGCGTGCAGGATGCGACCGCACCGGCCATTGCCGTCGATGCCGTCGATGCCGTCGATCGCCGGGACCCGCCGCGGCAGCCGCTGTCGGTCAGGAGCTTCGCCACGGCGATACAAAATCGCAAGGTGCCGGCGGAAATGCCGCAGCCAGCCCCTAAGGCAGCCGAGGCGACGACACGTCAAGATAACGCGAACTCGTCGCTTACCGACCCCGACCAGCGGGATCGGCAGCGTTCGGGACCGCCTGCCGCCGGGGGGAGTTCCACGTCCTCAAGCCAGACGGAGGCCGCGCCGAAACGTCCGTCCGTTCCGGATGCCGAGCCGAGTCTCGAGGACTTCCTTTCGGCCGAGATGGATGCGGATTTTGGCAACGACGCCTTCTTCGCCGACAAGCCCGACGACGGCGATTCAGGTGCGAATGCGCCGCGCGGAGCGCCCCCAGTCGAGGCCTCCAGATCAGAGCCGGATCCCGCGACGGCGACCGAGGCACCGCGCGTTGTCGCACCAACTCCGCCTGCCTCATCCACCGGAGGCGGTACGCCTCCTCGCTCGGCAGTTCAGCCGGACACGCCGCCCCGCACCGCCGCGGCGCCTGTGCCTTTGACACTCGAAGAGGAAATGGAACGGTTGCTGGGCGACTTCAATTTCGGCGACGACAGCGATCGCAAGGCCAACTGAGTCGGGCAATCCCCGGATAACTTCTGGTGTCCGCCTGGCACTGAAACCCTGAAGCCAACTTATGCCGCCGCGCGATACCGAGGCCGGTCGCTGCTCTGACACCGACACATTGGGCAGGCTGTATGCGAGGATCTGGGAGGAGCCCGGTGGCTGTAACAGCTCATCCACTAAAATGGCAGGTGCGGAAAACCAGTGATGGAGGGTTGTTCAGTTGCTCTTCGATTCACGCCCCGCCACTCGGGACCAGGCCAAATTTTCGCTGGCTGAGCCTATAGGCGCCAGCCGAAATCTCGGTGTCTAAAAGACCCCGTCCAGGGAGCTATTCGTCCCGATAGACCTTCTCGCGGCGCTCGTGCCGCTCCTGCGCTTCCAGGGACATCGTCGCGATCGGGCGGGCGTCCAGCCGCTTCAGGCTGATCGGTTCACCCGTCTCTTCACAATAGCCGTAGGTGCCCTCGTCGATCCGCTCCAGCGCGTCGTCAATCTTGGCGATCAACTTGCGATGGCGGTCGCGCGCCCGCAACTCGATGGCGCGGTCCGTTTCCGACGAGGCGCGATCGGCCGCATCGGCGAGATTGCTGTTGTCATTGGCCAGGGCGGCAAGTGTCTCTCGCGACTCGCGCAGGATTTCCGCTTTCCAGGCCAGCAGCTTCTTGCGGAAATAATCCCTCTGGCCATCGTTCATGAACTGCCCGTCCTCGGACAAGGTCGTCTCTATATTGAGTGTCTCGCTCATCACGCACCTCCGTTCACGCAATCGGGCTTATAACGACGCTTTCCGCAGCGAACAAGTTGTTCATAGACTACAACTTGAAAGTGAACGGGTTTCTAACATCCCGTTTTTCTTCGCTTTTCGACGGGACTCATCGGCCCGCGCGATGACACGGCTATGACGGGCAACAAACGTGCCGGCCCGTGCGTTCGCGGGTTTCGGCATGAAGAGCCTCGATGCCGCCTTTCCGGGTCAGCAGCGCGCGCGCTTGACCGTCACCGGATTGCCCGATGCCGTCGTTTCGGCATAGTCCATCGCCATGTCCGCCTTATCGCCCAGCCGCCGCCTCTACATCCTGCGCCACGCGCATTCATCGTGGGCCCTTCCCGGCCAGCGCGACCACCACCGTCCGCTGGATGCGCGAGGACGCAAGGAAGCCGACCGGCTCGCGGAGTTCATCGCAAGGAAAGGCTACCGCTTCGACGTGGTGGTGTGTTCGACGGCGAAGCGGGCGAGCGAGACCTATGACCGGATTCGCCCCAAACTTCCGACTGAAGGCCGCGAGGAAGCCTCGGACGCCCTCTATGCCATGGGCGTCGAGGCCTATTACGACGCCGCGCGGCGCCACGGCGATTGCGATGCGATCCTCCTCGTCGGGCACAATCCGGTGATCGAGGAATTCACCCTGTCGCTCATCGCGGATGGCGATCCCGCCGCCATCGAAGCCATTCGGATGGGCTTCCCCACCTGCGGCCTCGCTGTCGTGGAGTTTTCAGGGCCGCTGGACGCGATCGAACGGGGCACCGGCCGGCTTCGCGAATTCGTCGATCCCCATGATCTGCGTTAGACGAAGGAGGCGCACTTTCGACGCCCATCGTCACTGCCTATATCGCCGACAGCCCATCTCCAGAGGATTTTCGCCCAGCCTATGACCTCTCTTGCCGACGAGGCCCGTCTCGTCCTCGATACCTTCGCCGATCGGACGACCGGCCTTTTCCACCCGACCGTGCGTCTCGGCGTCACCGGTCTGTCGCGGGCCGGCAAGACGGTCTTCATTACCGCGCTGGTCCACAACCTCCTGCATGGGGGCCGGCTGCCGCTGTTTGGAGCCCAGGCCGGGGGACGCATCCTGCGCAGCTATCTGGAGGAGCAGCCGGACGACGCGGTGCCGCGCTTCCAGTATGAGGACCATATCCGCACGATCCTCGAGGAGCGGGCCTGGCCGCAATCGACCCGGGCGATTTCCGAATTGCGGCTGACGATCGAGTATGAATCGGCGTCGGGTTGGGGACGGATGTTCTCCGGTGGCCGGCTATCGATCGATATCGTCGACTATCCGGGCGAATGGCTGCTCGACCTGCCGCTGCTGGACAAGGATTTCTCGACTTTCTCGACTGAAGCGATCGCGCGCGCCCGGCTGCCCTCGCGCCGCCCTCTCGCCAGCGACTATCTCGCGCTGCTCGAAACGGTGGATCTCGCAGCCCCGGCCGACGAGCCGACAGCCCAGGCCTTGCACGCCGCCTTCGCCAAATATCTGACAGCCTGCCGCGCCGACAGGACGGCCCTGTCGACTTTGCCGCCGGGGCGATTCCTGATGCCGGGCGACCTCGAAGGCTCCCCCGCCCTCACCTTCGCCCCGCTGCCGGTCGAGCCCGGCCACACCTATCCGAAGGGCTCGCTCGCGGCGCTGCTGGCGCGGCGCTACGAGGCCTACAAGACGGTGGTGGTAAAACCTTTTTTCCGCGAGCATTTCGCCCGGCTCGACCGCCAGATCCTGCTCGTCGACGTGATGCAGGCGATCAACGCCGGCCCCGAGGCCGTCCGCGATCTCGAAACCGCGCTCGCCGACATCCTCGCCTGCTTCCGTCCCGGCCGCTCAAGCTGGCTCGGATCGTTCCTGACAAGGCGGATCGATCGCATCCTCGTCGCCGCGACCAAGGCCGACCATCTCCACCGCGACAGCCATCGCAGGCTCGAATCCATCGTTCGCCGAATGCTCGACGACGCCATCGCTCGCGCGAAATTTTCCGGCGCCCGAACCGACGTTCTCGCCCTTGCCGCGATCCGGGCGACCCGCGAGGCGAGCGTCGATGACCGCGGCGACACGCTGCCCGTCATCGTCGGCACCCCCGCGGCCGGCGAGACGATCGGCGACGAAACCTTCGACGGCAAGACCGAAACGGCGATCTTCCCCGGCGATCTGCCGGCCGATCCCGCGCGGCTGTTCGTCGACAGCGACGGCGGCGCGGCGGACCCGATCCGGTTCGTGCGTTTCAAGCCGCCGAAGCTCGAACGCGACGCGGCCGGGATGACGCTCTCGCTGCCGCATATCCGGCTCGACCGGGCCCTCGAATTCCTGTTGGGAGATCGCCTGGCATGAGCAGCGACGAGAGCCCCCGCCCCGGCCGGCGTCCCGGCGCGTATCGGCTGGAAGAGACGGGCATTCCCCGCTCCGACCAGGAGCAAAAGACCGCTGCGCCGGGGCGGTCCCCACGCGCCATCGAGGATCTGGCCCGGATCACCATCGAGCCGGACGACGCCATCGAGCGTGAGGCGATCGTGGAGCTCGAGATCGAGCAGATGGCGCGGCGGCGCCACGGCTTTTCCTTCGGCAAATTGTTCCTCGGCGCCCTCGGCATTCTCGTCTCGCTCGGTGTCGGCCTCGCCGTCGACGCCCTGATCCGGGATCTGTTCGCCCGATCGGAGTGGCTGGGATGGGCGGCGCTCGTTGTTGCCGTCCTGCTCGTCGTCGGCGCGCTGGGCGTGGCCCTGCGGGAAATCATCGGCCTGATGCGGCTGGCCGCCGTCGACCGGGAGCGCCAGGCCGCACTCGCCGCCTACGAGGCCAATTCCTCCGCGGACGCGAAAACCGTCGTGCGAACGTTGACCACACTTCTCTCCGAACGGCCGAAGACCGCCCACGGCCGGGCGCGGATGGCCGAACTCGACGACGAGGTGATCGACGGCGCCGATCTCATCGCGCTGGCCGAACGCGAGCTTCTCGCACCGCTCGACGCCGAAGCCCGCGCCCTCGTTCTGGTCTCGGCCAAGCGGGTGTCGGTGGTCACCGCCGTCAGCCCGAAGGCGCTGGTCGACGTCGCCTATGTGCTGTTCGAGACCGTCAAGCTCATCCGCCGCATGTCGGAGCTCTACGGCGCCCGGCCGGGCACGCTCGGCCTGGTGCGGCTGACCCGCGACGTCGTGGCGCATCTGGCCGTCACCGGAACGATCGCGATCGGCGACGGCGTCATGCAGCAATTGCTCGGCCACGGGGTCGCGGCAAAACTGTCGGCGCGGCTGGGTGAAGGCGTCGTCAACGGCCTCTTGACCGCTCGGGTCGGCCTCGCGGCGATGGATCTCTGCCGCCCCCTGCCCTTCCTGCGGGTCCGCCGCCCATCGATCGGCGACGTCCTCGGCGATCTCACCGTGATCGGTGCGATTCGGCCGTCCCGATCAGCCTCGGATGAGACGTCACGCGACAAATCGTGAAGACCGCGGCAAGGCTTGATTAACCCTTCCGGGCGATAAAGGCAGCCTGTTCCAGCCACCCCGTCCGCCAGGAAGGTTCGCCCCATGTCCCGCATGCTGACCGCCGGTCTCGCTCTCGCCATCGCCGCCGGTTCGGCACTGGCGACGCCTGCCCTTGCCGAACCGGACGAGGCGTTCTTCCGCCAGGTCGTCGGCCAGTGGTCGGGCCCCGGCGAGATCGTTGCCGGCAAGTACAAGGGCACAAAGTTCGTCTGCGACTTCGCCGGCTCCCAGCATCCGAAGAAATTGGGGATGGAGCTGGACGGCTCCTGCCGCGTCGGGGTGTTCTCGCAGCCGATGCGGGCCGAGGTGGTCCGCTCCGGCAAGGGCTACACCGGCGCCTTCCAGGACGGCGCCAAGGGCAAGGGACTCGATATTGTTTCCGGCAATGTCGACGGCGACCGCATCGTCGTCGGGCTCGACCGCAAGCAGCTCAAGGGCGCCATGATCGCCCGCCTGGACGGAGCTGGCGCGATGGCGATCACCGTCTCGGTCCGGGTCGCCTCCGAACTTGTGCCGGTCATCGGCATGAATTTGAAGCGCACCGGCGGGATACGTCAGAGCGCGCTGACGAAGTAGGGAAGGCGGTCGAAGGACTGTTTCGGCTTGGCTAGCATTACAGTTGCGTCTTTCGACGAGTTCTGAATCCATGGGCGACCATGATTCGGAGGTCATGGATGATGGGCGCATCGATCGAGACGACGCTGGAGCTTTGGGCC